>NZ_JAVRCI010000049.1:0-52736 GCF_034530835.1 Nostoc sp. DedQUE12b
AGAACTCCGTTAATGAGTGTTTGATCCTCGTTAATCCACCTCAGAACTCCGTTAACGAGTGTTTGATCCTCGTTAATCCACCTCGGAACTCCGTTAACGAGTGTTTGATCCTCGTTAATGAAGCTATAATCTCCATTCTTTTACCTAACTTTTCGCGTTATGTGGAAAAGTCCACCAAAAACCTAACCCCCAACCCGTGGCGGGAAGGGGGAAAATTCAAAGTCTCTCTCCTTTTAGGAGAGAGATTTAGAGAGAGGTTTTCCAGATGCCGTGAAAAGTCAGATTCTTTTACGTCCTGCTTCTTGTCCCATGCCCCATGCCCTATCGCCCGATTTTATTTGTATCAATATTAAATTTACGGGCGATCGCATCTATTATTATTTGTTCAACTGGTGTAGTCTTATTGTCAAGCTGGGCAATTTTTTCACACTGAACGAGCAAGGGCATGGCAAAATCACGATTCAGCTGATTGAGCAGTATATCTAAAGGCTTGGGTGATTTGATATTTTGGGCAATGGCATCCAACGAGGTAGGACTGAGTTTTAGAGCTTGTAATTCTGGCAAAATTTCTTCTAAAGTCTTATCTGGATGACTAGCTAGGATCATGTGAACTAAGATTTGATCCATGACGGCTTCTTGAGCGATCGCACTTTCTAGATACTTTTCACTTTCGGCTTTTAATGTTGCCAATGTCTGTGGTGATGCCAGAGAAGTAGATTCATCCAGCTTGGTTTCGTAAAATCTACAAGCAGCATACCCCAATGAATAGATCATCGTTGCATTGGAACTAGCTCCAATAACTGCACCAGCCAAGGGTACATTTCGCAGCAGGCCTAATCCCGCAGCTTTCAACAAACGTCCTCCACCTAAAGCCAACCCAAAAATTGCTAAAATTTCACCTTTGCGGGCAGGATCTTTTAAATCTAGCCCGTAGACAGATGCAATTTGATAAAGCATTTCTGACTGCAATTTTGTTGTGGCTGTTAAATCAATTGCCAACAATGCCACTGCTATTCCTGGCAAAAAACTAGTGGCTAGTCCAACTGTCCCTGCTTGAGTTGCTTTTTCCACCATGATTCGGTGAGCAATCTGGCTGGGTGATTCATTTGGATACTGTTTTTTGAGCTTTTTTACCGCCGTTTCTGCTTGTTCTAAATCAACAAGGTTAGTATCGTTAATGAGCCAATTGAGATTTAATACTCCAGATAGTTTTCTAATCAGCCAATTTTCGCTGAGGCGATTCACAACCTGACCGCTGGTTTGAGTTGTTTGCTCAATAAACTTGTGTGTTTCTTTCGCCGTCGCTTCTCCTACCCCTATTGCTGTGTCTAAAACTGCTTGGCCAGTCTCAGCAACAGTTTTAATCAAAGACTCTACTATAGACGGTTCATTTTCTATTGATGATTGAGCCTGAATTCCTGCTTCTGAAGTTTTTCTGGGTGAATTAGCTAATTTATTCACCTCTATTTTTTGGGGTTTGTCTGCCATTGCTTGACACCATCTTGTAAAGCCTCTCTTTTGGTTTTAGCGAAGTTTGGGCGGCTTTGACATCTCTCAATAAGTACAATTTGTCAGAGCTGATAGGAATTATTCTGAGCTTTAACTGTAGACAGAAGATGGATGACAGAGATTTTGATTTTACCACTGATAACTTAATGTCAAAAACATTTTGCCTTCTAAAATAGTGAGTATTTCTGGAATAAGAACGACCCTTTCTTTTGGCAATATTGTTCGATCAATTACCAGCAATTAAATCTTCTTGTGTAAGTAATTGTGTATATTCATCTAATCCTACCTCAGCTATCAGCTTTACTTTCTAAAAAGTCGTTATCCTTAAGAATTTCATAGAGATTAGTATCTTGCTCTAGCAAACAAGCGTGCCCGCAATGGGGCAACACTACAATCTTGTTATTTGGTAAGATTTTCCCTATCCGGTTGACTTCGCTTACAGAAGGTAAAAGGCGATCGCTAGCACCAGCAATCAACAAAACTGGTTGAGTTAAACGCCTTAACTTTTCCTCATCAATATGAAACTCTCGCAGTAAAGACAACCGCCAAAGAACGGTTTCTGCTGGGACAGAACGCATCGTTTTTAGCAGATCGTGGCGATCGCTCCGAGAAATGCGTGACAAAGATGCTAAAAATGGCAACAAGCCTAGTGCGCCAATATCATACAATCCTGTTGGCACTAAGTAAGTTAGCTGGGATGCCCAACTTAACCAAGGGCGAAGCTGAAAGGACGAAGCTGGGTTAATTAGGATAATTCGCTCAAATAAATGGGGTGCTTGGATTGCCACTTTCATTGCCAAGCAACCACCAAAGGACTCACCACACAAGTAAACTGGTCTTTGAGAACTTTTTTCTAATTCGGCATCGATCAAGTCCAATACACTCTTAGTTAGGGCATCCCAACTGTTAAGGTCTTTCCGGGGGAGCGCCAAAGAGCGCACATCAAAGCCAGTTTCTAATCCTGCGGTTTGCGATCGCAATAGTTGACCAGTTCCATCCATTCCTGGCAAATATACCAATAGTGGATACTCTGGCTGTACTCGTTTAGGAGTTAGGAAACAAGGGTTTAGCTCAACTTCTGTGATAGTCATTGGTCATTAATCATTGGTCACTTGTACTGAGTTTCGACTGCGCTCAACTACCGCGTAATCGTACCCCTCCGGGGAAGCAAGCTACGCGTAGCGTCTCGCAGAGAAGTATTGGTCAATGGTATAAAACTTTTGGACTGCGAATTGTTGCTTTTATGAGCTTCGGTACTTTTTAGCAAAAACAAAAAAGTCTCGGAACAAGCTACTCATAGTTGTGCAGACAATCCAAAATTGTTCGACTGAGCAAAGCCGAAGTCCAAAATCGAATAGCTCTAATAGCAACCTTGACGCAATAAATTGCTAATTTCGCCCTGACAGTGTTCTGTCAGTTCAGCCACAACAGTTCTGGCTTGTTTGCCATGATATTTTTTATGATGTTGGGGCGTAATCCAATAAGGACGACCGATTAACACCGCAACTCGACGATAAATTACCAAGGGATGCCAACCATTTTGATTAAATAAAGGTTCTGAAGGGTCGAATACACTCAAAAGTCTTAATGGGAAGCCATTGGTGTTTACTTCTTCTAAGGAAGCGATCGCGATCGGCAAAATAGCTAAATCCTGCACATTTGCTCGCAATGCCAAATGGGCAAATCCCCGCTGAAACTCACCCACCTGGCTTGGCTGAGTAAATTTCACCATTGGTGCAGTCCCTTCTGGAAATACTCCCACCATCTGCTTGGACTGCAATAGCAATTGTGACTGCGAAAAAAAGCTTTGCTGGCGGTTTTGAGTTTCTTCCAAAGGAAAACACCCCAATTGACCGGTGACAATCTCCCGCATGACTGGAACTTGTCCCATGTAGTGATGGCAAGCAAAGCGAATCGGACTCGATAACGCTGCCATTAAAATCAGTGCATCCATAAAGCTGCGGTGATTGCTGACTACCAAGACGCTCGCATCCTGGGGAATGCGGTCTTCGTAATAGCGGAACATTTGCGTTGAGAATGCCGCCACCAAAGCGCGAGAAACCTCTAGGGGGCTATTTCCACTCATACCTAATCAATATATTTTCCAGTAAATATGGCAACTTGTCTTAATTTAATTTTTACATTTCTTTACTATTGCCATGACCGTCTTAAGATAGAAATATCTAATCTACAAAAGCAACTAGATTTTCTGTATTCTTGATTATGTATTTTTGATCACAATAATATCTAATAGAAACTATTCAAAAAAATTATGATTAGTTAATTTCCATTTTTTAGGTAAAAATGAGTTTAATTGATGCACATTAAAAAACAATTCTGGGCTTGATAAGTTTGCTAGTATGAAGATGTTATTGGAAAAAATGATAATAATATTGTATAATTGCCTGGCTTTGCCGATAAAAGGTAAGATATAAAACGTTTTAATAAGTTAATTTTTATTTTGTATGAATCTAGTGAATAAAAAAGAATTGACATTTGCACTGACCACACCCCTATATTATGTAAACGATGTCCCTCATATAGGCAGTGCTTACACGACGATCGCAGCCGATGTAGTGGCGCGATTTCAGAGGCTACTGGGTTATCAAGTATTACTAATTACAGGTACAGATGAACATGGGCAAAAAATTCAGCGTTCGGCAGAAAGTTTAGGAAAAGCGCCACAAGAATTTTGTGATGAAATTGTCCCTAGTTTCGTCAGTTTATGGCAATTATTAGACATTCGATACGATCGCTTTAGTCGGACTACTGCGCCTCATCATCAAGCGATCGTCAAAGAATTCTTTGAGCGAGTATGGGAATCGGGTGATATTTACCAGGGACAACAACAAGGCTGGTACTGCGTATCCTGCGAAGAATTCAAAGAAGAACGGGATCTACTAGAAGGACACCGTTGCCCAATTCATACTAACAAAGAAGTGGAGTGGCGAGACGAACAAAACTATTTTTTCCGCTTATCCAAATATCAAACCAAGCTGACAGAATTTTATCAATCTAAACCGGATTTTATTCAACCCGAAAGTCGGCGCAACGAAGTCCTCAGCTTTGTCAATCAAGGACTGCAAGACTTTTCCATTTCACGAGTGAATTTAGATTGGGGTTTTCCCGTACCGGTTGATCCCAAGCACACTCTTTATGTCTGGTTTGATGCGCTGCTAGGTTATGTCACAGCATTATTAGAACCAGATGCAGAACCGACTTTAGCAAATGCGTTAGAAACATGGTGGCCAATCAACTTGCACCTAATTGGTAAAGATATTCTGCGCTTCCATGCAGTTTACTGGCCAGCAATGCTGTTGTCAGCTGGCTTAGCCTTGCCAGAGAAAGTCTTTGGGCATGGCTTTTTGACTAAAGACGGGCAGAAGATGGGCAAAAGTCTGGGTAATACCCTTGATCCTATAGCCTTAGTGCAGCGCTATGGTAGTGATGCCGTTCGTTATTACTTCCTTAAGGAAATCGAATTTGGCAAAGATGGAGATTTTAATGAAGTTAGGTTCATTAATGTTCTGAATGCAGATTTGGCAAATGATTTAGGTAATTTGCTCAATCGCACTTTGAGCATGGTGAAAAAGTACTGTGCTGAGAATAATGTCCCATCAATCGGCAATGAAGGGATTCCTGACGAAAATCCTTTGAAAGCAATTGGTTTACGTCTAGGGGAACAGGTAAAACAAGCATACCAAGAGCTAGCTTTCAGTCAAGCCTGCGTGGCCATACTTTCATTGGCACAAGCCAGTAATAAGTTTATTGATGAACAAGCTCCTTGGTCATTATATAAACAGGGACAGCAGGAATCGGTGGAAAAGGTTCTCTACGCAGTTCTAGAATCGGTTAGACTGGCAGCTTATCTGCTATCCCCAATTATTCCGAACATCAGTAGCGATATTTATCAGCAACTGGGCTTTGGAATAAACTTTAACGATCAAATAGAAAGTTCGGTTAATGCTCCTTTTGCCACCCATGCTACATGGGGACTACTATCGAGCAAACAACAGTTGGGTAAACACCAACCTGTTTTTCAGCGAATAGAATCCCCGAAAAACGATTAGTCCTTATCAAACTCTGATTTTGTTCAATTTTTTTATTTTCTCACAAAATTTATCGTGGCTCAATTTAAATTAGCCGCAGAACATTATCATAAGCCGCTGTGACTAGCATCTAAAACTTGGTAATTTGTATCAAAAATAACAGAGATAAAAATTGAGGTATCACAATGATGTTGAATAATTTGGAAAACGATTCAATATTTACGCCAGAACAAGTTTTGGAGAATCGAGGTAGGGTCGCCATATTTATTGATGGCTCAAATTTATTTTACGCTGCACTGCAACTAGGTATTGAAATTGATTACACGAAACTATTATGTCGATTAACAGGAGGTTCTAGATTACTGCGTTCTTTTTTCTACACTGGTGTAGATCGGACAAACGAGAAGCAACAGGGGTTTTTGCTGTGGATGCGTCGCAATGGCTATCGAGTCATTGCTAAGGATTTAGTCCAGTTACCAGATGGCTCTAAAAAAGCTAACCTGGATGTAGAAATAGCAGTAGACATGATGGCGTTAGTAGATTCTTATGATACCGCAGTTTTAGTCAGCGGTGATGGGGATTTGGCTTATGCAGTAAATTCAGTCAGCTATCGTGGCGTGCGGGTAGAAGTTGTCAGCTTGCGTTCGATGACCAGCGACAGCTTAATTAATGTAAGCGATCGCTACATTGATTTAGAAGCGATCAAAGAAGATATTCAAAAAACTCCTCGCCAAAGCTATCCATACCGGCCATTATCTGGGATCGGTTTTTTGGAAGATCCCAGAAGTAGTGATGGACACCTAGAAATCCAAGAATAATGACGCATCAATTTCATAAAAGAGGGAGATGGGGAAAGAGAAAAATTCAAATTTTCTCCTCCACTCCCTCCTTTCTTATTTTACCTTTGACTTTTTTCTTGGTATTTGGTTTAGTTGGTTGCGGAAGCAAATCTCCCCTAACTTCGCAACAAAATACTGTGGATTCGTCTAATAAAGATAGCAATTTGACTTTCTTTGATGTCACCCTAGAACAAGCAGATGAAGTGGGAAGACCAATTTGGAAAGTCAAGGCTAAAACCGCAAAATACACCAAAGAAAAACAAATTGGTCAGGCTGAAAGTCCTTATGGTGAACTATATCAAGATGGTAAAATTGTTTACCAAATCAAGGCAGATGTAGCAGACATTGAACAAGATGGGAAGCAGTTGTTTCTGAAAGGTAAGATATTTGCCACAGATCCTAGTAATGGGATTGTGTTGCAAGGGAATGAATTAGAATGGCGTCCCAAAGAAGATTTGTTGATTGTTCGTAACAAGATTAACGGTACTCATAAAAAACTACAAGCAGTAGCGCAGGAAGTGCGAGTAAAAACCCGCGAACAGCGGATGGAATTTTCTGGAGGAGTAGTAGCAAATTCTATCGATCCCCAGATGCAAGTGAGAACCGAACATTTAATCTGGAATATTAAAGAAGAAAAACTGATTGGCGATCGCCCTCTAGAAATTGACCGCTACAAAGATAATAAAATTACCGATCGCGGTAAGGGAAATTCTGCTGAAGTCAACTTAAAAACAAAAATTGCCATTGTCCAAAAAAATGCTCAACTAGAATTACTAGACCCACCACTGCAAATAGCTAGTAACTCTATGACCTGGAACATGAACGCAGAAACTGTCACTACAAAATCACCTGCGCGAATGTTCCATCGTGCCGAAAATGTCACAGTGACAGCCAATCAAGGTGAAATGAAAATACCGCAAAAAACCGTTTACTTAAAAGGTAACGTCAATGCTATTGGTCAGCGTCGGCAGTCTCTAAGATCCAATACACTAACTTGGTATTTAGATAATAAGTTAGTTGAAGCTCAGGGAAATGTTGTTTACCGACAAATTGACCCACCTTTAAATTTTGCGGGTGAAACAGCAGTTGGTAATCTGCAAACAGAAAATATTGTTGTTAAAGGTGGCAGTTCTAGCGGTAGGGTAGTAACGGAGATTATTCCTCAAGAAAAAGCCAATCGTCAGCAGTAAAGTTAGGTGAATGAGTCCCACCTTCACCCATAAATTTTGGGTTGGTCGAGTACTAGACTAGGATCTTAGTAATACAAGCCTTTTCATAGCCCATGAATGGATCAAACCGATTAAGTAAGGAATCCTTGCCAACATCCCAGCAAGTAGAACATTCCCACTATCACGATACAGACCAAGAGCATACAGATCGTACTCATGGAACTGGAGAGTTGACTCATCCTCACGTCCATAGCGAAGAGTCTTTACGGCGAATTGTCAATCGATTATCGCGTATAGAAGGACATGTTCGTGGTATTAAGACAATGGTGCAGCAAAGCACCCCTTGTCCTGATGTTCTACTGCAAATTGCCGCAGTGCGGGGCGCATTGGATCGAGTCGCGCGAATTGTTTTGGATGAACATTTAACTGAGTGTATTGGTAGAGCCGCACAAGAGGGTAATATTGATGTTGAAATTAAACAGTTAAAAGCTGCTTTAGATCGATTTTTGCCTTAAGAATTAGAAAAACAATCTAAAATGTATTCGCAAAATTAGTGATGTATTAGCAGCGATACATCAAAACTCAATATTGCATCCTGACATTCACTCCAGCAACATTATATTGCCAATTGGTAGACAATCTATTTTTATAGACTTTCCTTTTTTTACTTTTTCTAAGAGGATGTTTGAAAAGTGATATGTTGTGATTTTAATCGAATTATTACCCCCTTAATCCCCCTTATAAAGGGGGGAAACAAGAAAATCCGGTTCCCTCCCCTTTATAAGGGGAGGGTTAGGGTGGGGTAAAAAAATATTTGATACATCAATCATAACTTTTCAAACATATAGCCGTAGTCACATAGGTTAGGACAGTGTTGATTGCTCAAAGGCCTGAAACGACTGGGTTTTTGTTCAGCACTCAGCACTCAGCACTCAGCACTTTGCTATACTCTAAGAGGCAACGAGGGAAAAACTTATTCCATCAGATAATAAATATGCTGTGGAATAACGATGTTTTAACTAGACTATGATCTTAAAAAACTATCAATTTCATTATTCTTTAATTGGCACTCTAGATAAACCACTAATTCTTTTTTTGCATGGCTTCATGGGTAACATTGATGAATTTGATGAAGTCATAAAATTATTATTCAACCAATTTTCCTATTTAACACTTGACCTTCCCGGACATGGCAAAACCCAAGTTTTGGGTGAAGATGAATACTATACAATGGCAAACACTGCTCATGCTTTAATCAACTTACTCGATGAGTTAAAAATTGCCAAGTGCTTTTTAGTTGGTTATTCAATGGGTGGAAGATTAGCTTTATACCTAACCCTGCATTTTCCAGAACGCTTTCATAAAGTTGTTCTAGAGTCAGCTTCCCCAGGTTTGCCAACAGAAGCAGAACGATTAGAACGCATTAAACTTGATACTCAAATAGGCAGAAAATTAACAAGAAGTCTCGAAAAAAGCGATTTTGCCAATTTTATATCAAATTGGTATAATCAACCGATTTTTGGTGATATAAAAAATCATCCAGAATACGACCGCATGGTTGAAAGTCGGTTGCAGAACAATCCACAGGAATTAGATAAATCACTGCGCTTTATGGGTACTGGATGTCAACCTTCTTTATGGGAAAAGCTACAATTCAATAAAATTCCCATGCTTTTACTAGTAGGTGAATACGATCAAAAATTTATATCTATTAATACAGAAATAGCTAAAGTATGTGAATTTGTTCAGATAAAAATAATTAGCAATGTTGGACACAATATCCACTTTGAAAATACCTTGGTATTTGGGGAAAATATCAAAAGCTTTTTATCCGCAGCAAATTAAAAATTAGGATAACTTCACTACTTCTTTACTGCCTTGCTAGAAGGAGTTGGGGATGCTGGCATCGGGGCTGTCGGTTGTTTAGCTGCGGTTAATTCTTCTTGCAACATTTTCAGGTAAACCTTAGGCAAAGAGCTACTAACAGAATTAGTTTCTATACCATATCCCAGACTTGTCCAAGTGGGAGAGAGTCGCCGCAAAACCTCATTTAACTTTCCCTGACGCAACAGTTGAGAAATATTAGTTCCCCAAACTTTAGAATCATTTAACCAACGATAAACTACTACATCTTGATATTCTGCTTCAAAACTATAAGCAGTCCAAAACATCATCTGCATTGGTTTTGGGTGATAAAGAGGGGCTAAACGATACCAAGTAATGTTGATAATTTGATATCTGCCAGCAGCCGTAGAACAATTACCTGTGTTGGGGCCTGTGACAATTGTGACGCATATCTCAGGATGTCGGCTAAGGTCGTTGACTTGCTGTCCACCGTATAACAGCGAATAGGGACGGTTTCCACTAGCCTCACTTGCCGAGATGGTTCGCATTAAAGCGCGGATATAAGGGTCGCCCTCTTTCATCACCAAAGGCGGCTGTTGATTTTCAAAGATAGGATCGGAAGGCGATCGCAAGTCTCCAATATACCATTGCAACAAATACACAAAGCCGAGAAGCGCGGCTATTGGGCCAATAAGTTTTTCAACACCTTTGAATTCAAAGCCTTTCAGAGCCTAACTCCTTCAAATTCACTCTTTTTGCTAACAAAAATCATCGACGAACTGATTCCGGTAAAGTTCACACCTGATTGTTAGTTATTATTTCCGATTTGCTCATTTTTTTAGGAATTAGCAAAAAAGAGTATAAATACAAGAGTTTGCAAGTAACTGATATACAAAATGCAGGACTCACGCATTAAATATAAGGAGTTTCTACCTCTTGCCTCAAAACCGATAGCTTTTTACTTCATGCAAAATAAAACTACTGTAAGTATAGCAAGTGAGATACTCCCAAAAATTACGCCTAAATATAAACTCAATTGCCTATGGTAGCATCTGATCTCAGTAATTATTGCTTCCTTGCTCAAATCGGGCAATAAGTCTATACAACCTCATTGCAAAGCTTCGATTTAAGTTGATACCGATGCACATCTGTGAACCCTTATAAAAGGTCTGCATTAAGACCGATTGAGAACTGAAATCAGGGAGATTGGGTAATTAATGAGTCTATTCCTCTAGCCCTGCATCAACTACGTATATTAAAATACCAGGAATTTTCTGAAGACACTGTAGATAACAAATGTTACTGTGGGCTAGTTGAAAACCAAGAGGCAGATAGCCTTTAGCAATATTGAATCTGCTTTGTGTTTTTACACAATAGTCATAGTCATGGGCACAATATTCAAGTAGCTTGAAATATGAAAATCATTCGTATTCACCACCAGTTTGAAAAACTATGGTTAACCGTTTTACTTCCGTGACTACTGCTCTCACACTTAAGGTAGTTGGAATAATCTGCATTTTGTCCTTTTTCGTTGACTTTTTGATTCTGTTGTTACCCTTTCAACCCACCGATCGGGTATGGCAAATCAATTTGGGAACAGCGCTCGTCGATCGAGGAATTGTTCCTCTAGTCGGTTTGGGGCTTCTGTTTGGTGCCTATTGGATTGAGAATGCCGATCCAGCAAGCGATCGCCCCCAAGGTATCGATTTAAGATTTCCCGCCGCGATTATCTCCAGTATTTTAGGGTTGATGTTCTTGCTGATTTTTCCCCTGCACCTAAATAACGTCAATCAAGCGAAGGCTCAAACAGTCAACCGAATCACCCAAGAAGCAGCTCAGGCAGAAAATCAACTGGACACTCGGTTATCGCAATTGCAAGCACAACTGAATACTGAGCAAGGAAAAGCGCAACTAGACCAACTGCGAAACCAAACCAAAGCTCAGTTTAGTGAAATCCTCAAAGATGACCAAAAATATAAGCAAGCAATTGAAAGCCCTCAAATTCCCGCAAATATAAAAGAGTTACTCAAGAAGGCTAAAACAAATCCCCAAGTACTTGACAAAGCTATCGAACAACAAACAGATATTCAAACGCTGCAAACTCAACAATTGAGCCAAGTTCGCCAGCGCCGAGACGAAGCACTGCAACAAGCTAAAGATACTGCTTGGAAATCTGGACTGCGGATTGGTATTAGCAGTTTGCTATTGTCCATTGGTTACATTATCATCGGCTGGACAAGCCTAAGAGGTAGTGGTGCTGTACAAGGCGGTAAACCTAGAACTGCCGCACGCTAATCCACTATTGGCATGGCAGTAGGAAATATCCAAAAATTATTGACGGCTGATACTGCCATGCGTCTAATAGCTAATAACAATAAAAAGACAATTATCACTGAGTAAAATCGCTATAAAACTTGAGTAATGTTCTCAATTTACATACTGACATATAACGAAGAACTAGATATTGCTGCTTGTATCGAATCGGCGATGTTATCAGATGACATCATTGTTGTGGATTCATGCAGTAGCGATCGCACTGTGGAAATCGCCAGTCGCTATCCCATCCGCGTCGTCCAACACGCTTTTGAAAGCCACGGACGCCAACGCACCTGGATGTTAGAGTCTATCGCTCCGAAGCATGAATGGGTTTACATTCTCGAAGCTGACGAGCGTATGACCCCAGAACTGTTTGCGGAATGCGAAAAGGCAAGTCAGAATCCAGACTACATCGGTTACTACGTGGCTGAACGCGTCATGTTCATGAATCGTTGGATTCGCTACAGCACACAGTATCCCCGTTACCAAATGCGACTCTTCCGCCACGGTAAAGTATGGTTTACAGACTACGGTCATACTGAGCGAGAAGTTTGTGAGGGTGCAACTAGCTTTTTAAAAGAAACATACCCACACTACACTTGTAGCAAAGGTTTGAGCCGCTGGATTGATAAACACAACCGTTATTCTACGGATGAAGCTCAAGAAACATTGTATCAGCTAGAACAGGGAAAGGTTAACTGGCAAGATTTATTCTTTGGCAAATCGGAAGTTGAAAGACGGCGTGCCTTGAAGGATTTATCTTTACGTTTGCCCGCCAGACCGTTGCTACGGTTTATATATATGTATTTTATCTTAGGCGGATGTTTAGATGGACGCGCCGGAGTGGCTTGGTGTACATTACAGGCATTCTACGAATACCTGATTTTGCTCAAAGTCTGGGAAATGAAGCATCTACCAAAACCTAATTTAGATACAACAGCAATTTTGGTACAAGAGAGTACGCAACAGTTGCAGGGCGCGGATTCTGAAACTACACAGGTTGATGCGGCGTGAAGAGGGCTGGAGATTAGAAGGATTTCTTGTATAGCGATGCCTACGGCGGTAAACTACGCAAAATCATAGGGCACACAGATGTGCTACACAGATCCCTGACTTTGTAAAAGTTGTCGGGGATCTTATTTATTTCTTAAGAATCCCTAATAAATTAATGTTTTTAACAGAACATTTTCATAAAAGCCGCCCCTGCTCAAAAGTGAGTGACTGACCAGATAAAATAATTTATTAGTTTACCCTGTAGTACTTTCACAATCATGAGCAACTTTTGATTAAGCGCGGTAGATTAATAATACCTAAGAAGTTGCAACAATCATTTACAAGTCTTATAAAGAAAAGTAACATCCTCTAAGAATAACTAGTCGCCATCGGATTGGTTAATGTCTATGTGTATGCTTATAGGAAAATAACTGATTTCCAGCAGCAGGCAACTTGCTGGCGTTGTAGACAGTTACTTGCGGCAGAATCTGCCAAAGTTAAAGCCTTCGGAATTTGACGAATCTGCTGGTATGGATACGAATAACAAAAGTTCCTCTAGCTTAAAACAGGAGAATCGGGGCTTGGTAATCAATCGCCTAAAACAGGACTTAAAAAACGACCTAATTGCTGGTTTGTTGGTAATAATTCCCCTAGCAACCACTATCTGGCTGACAATTACCATTGCTACTTGGGTAATCAACTTCCTCACGCAAATTCCCAAACAATTAAATCCCTTTGATGGGTTAAACCCATTTTTAGTAAATATACTTAATTTATTAGTAGGTTTGGCTGTACCACTACTAAGTATATTACTAATGGGCTTGATGGCTCGAAATATAGCTGGGCAGTGGTTGTTAGATTTTGGTGAGCGATTCTTACAGGCAATTCCTTTAGCAGGGCAGGTATACAAAACTCTCAAACAGCTTTTAGAAACAATACTGAAAGATTCTAATGGCAAGTTTCGCCGGGTAATTTTGGTGGAGTATCCTCGCCGAGGAATTTGGGCGATCGCTTTTGTGACTGGTGCAATCAGCAGTGATATCCAAGCCCAGATGTCGCGTCCTGTATTAAGTGTTTTTATTCCCACCACTCCAAATCCGACTACGGGATGGTACGCAGTCGTTCCTGAAGACGAGGTGGTGAACCTCTCGATGTCGATTGAAGACGCCTTTAAAATAGTTGTATCAGGTGGCATTGTCGCCCCCAATACGCCTTTGGTTTTCTCCAAAGAGTCCACACTCGAAGTAAAACACGAAGAAATCAAGCAGCAGGTTATTCCCGTTGAAGAAACGTGAAGAAGGCAGGAGGTTGGAATAAAGAATAGCAGATCGCACCCCATCTAATTCCAAGCCACCAACTCAGAGATTTTGGCGATCTTGACTTAAACTCCAAGAAAAGCTTTGGTTGCGGCAAGAGATATAAGAGTGTATTTCTCCTGCCCTCTGCCTCTCTGGAATCAATCTGGCATAGTCACAAGCAAATGCGTAATGTTGTTTAACTGTGTCAAAATTGATAGGCTTGTAAGTTTGTCTTGCCTAGTTAATTCAGTTCTTGCACAATCACCCCTCAGTTTTATGCAACCTCGTAAACCCCAGCAAATTGCCCGTGAATTGGCGCTTTTAAGCCTTAGCCAATTGCCAGTCAGCCCAAAAAAATTAGATAAATTGGAAGACGATCAACTAGTATCCAAGTTAGTGCTAGGTGCAGTACGCACTCTGACATCAGAAGTACAAGATACCCTCGATAATGCCGCAGGTGAACTGCAACGCAGTAACGATCGCCTCTTAAGTAGCCAAACTCGGGCCTCCGACCTCAATACTGCCAGAACAATGCTTCAAGAAGCGATCGCCTGCACCCAGACAGCAATCAATCAGTTGGGTACAGCAGTTGATTTCCCAGTATTGATTCAGTTAGCCAATCAGGACAAGGGAGTTCGGAATTACGCTAAAGAGCTTGTGATTACCGTCAACGAAAATCGACACATTATAGATGAACTCATTTCTGCTGCCTTAGTAGATTGGCAAGTAACTCGCCTCGCCCAAATTGACCGCGATATCTTGCAAATCGCCGTGGCAGAAATGAAGTTCTTAGGAGTTCCAGACAGTATCGCCATCAACGAAGCTGTGGAACTAGCCAAACGCTACAGTGGAGACGATGGTCATCGCTTTATTAACGGTGTTTTGCGCCGAGTCACTGAGCAGAAAAAAACTGCATAGTACTGCTACGGAATTAATAATTTTTATACTGCCGTGGAGAAAAGTCTGTAGCCGCTTCTGCGGCTTCCTCCAAGCGGAACCCTTCCAAAGGGAGATGCTGCGCTAACAAAGGAAACCTTTTGTCGAACTGATTTTCTTTAAACTGGCGTTGAAAGGTGAGGATAACCCGGAAGTTTTCACCCCAAGAAAAAGTACAAAGTTAAATTAAACTCATAACTTATAACTTATAACTCATATAACTAATACTGCTGCAATGGTTTTTAATTGGTTCCGTCGTCAACATAACGATTCCTCTAACACTCCTTCTGATAAGAAACAGGAAGAAACTCCTCCTGCAAAAGAACCCCAACCAGAGCCAGCCGAAACCTCAACACCAACTGTTGAAACTACACCAGACACAACGGCAGACTTATTGGCATTTGCGAAAGCTGCCTACAAAAATATTCAGCAAAAACAGCAAGTCGAGGTAGTAGAAACCCCACCCGATCCAGCAGATACCTTAGCACCATCAATACAACCTGAAACCGCAGAAACGGTAATTGCGGAAATCACTCAACCAGAAGCAACTGAGGAACCTGCTAGTACAACCGTAGAAACTACACAGCCAGAAGTTATCCAAGCTGCTAGTGAGGAAGAAATTACAGAAGATTCCTCACTAGCAGCAATTGCTGAACAGCCAGATATTTCCAGCCCAGAACTCACGGCAAGCGAAGTTGAACCAACACCCACTGAACCACTAGCTACGCCAGAGGCAACACAGCCAACAGCACCAGCTAACTTATCCTTCTTAGAACGGGCGGCGGCAGAACGGCAAGCCAAGCTAGAACAACTAATAGCCACCGCCATTGAAGTTCCAGAACCGGAGGTAGTACAGCCAGTAGCGACAACCTCAGAAACAGGAGAGGAAGTTCCGGGATTGGTATTTGATGATGGGTTTGTCTGGTCAGCGAAAGTTCTAGCAGCTCAAGGTAGGAGTGCAGAAGACGTTTCTATTGAAGAAATTACCTGGCTGAAAAAGCTCCGGCAAGGATTAGACAAAACTCGCCGTAGTATTCTTAATCAACTCAAGGCGATCGTTGGTCAAGGGCCGCTAAACCAAGCTGCTGTAACAGAAATTGAGGCATTGCTTTTGCAAGCTGATGTGGGTGTAGAAGCGACAGACTTTATTATCAATGCCCTACAGACAAAACTTCGAGAAGAAGTTACTGCACCTGAAGAAGCGATCACTTTCCTGAAAAAAATCCTCCGGGATATGCTGGATGCACCGAGCAAAACCTCCCACAAAACTACCTTTACCCCAGAAAAAGAAACTTTAAATATTTGGTTAATCACTGGGGTAAATGGTGCCGGTAAAACCACTACCATCGGCAAAATTGCCCACTTGGGACAAAAATCTGGCTATAAATGCTTGATTGGGGCAGCAGACACCTTCCGTGCCGCCGCCGTGGAACAAGTGAAGGTTTGGGGTAGTAGAAGTGGCGTGGATGTAATTGCCAATCCGGGAAAAAATACAGATCCGGCAGCAGTTGTATTTGATGCGATCGCCGCCGCTCAAGCGCGTCAAACCGAATTACTTCTGGTAGATACAGCTGGGCGACTGCAAAACAAGAAAAATTTAATGGACGAACTCGGTAAGATCCGGCGAATTATCGACAAAAAAGCCCCAAATGCCAAGGTAGAATCACTATTAGTTCTAGATGCCACTTTAGGTCAAAATGGGCTGCGGCAAGCCGAAGTTTTTTCCCAAGCTGCCCAACTCAGTGGTGTTGTCTTAACTAAGCTAGATGGCACTGCCAAAGGCGGCGTTGCCCTTGCCGTTGTACAGCAGCTAGGTTTACCCATTCGCTTTATTGGTGCTGGCGAAGGAATTGAAGACCTACGCCCCTTTTCGAGCTATGAGTTTGTCGAAGCTCTCTTGAGTGGTTAGTTGAAAAATTTCGAGTTAAAAATTTTCTCAACAGACTTAGGACTTACGCAATACTGTATGATTCTTCTCTAAGAGACACTGCGCTTTGGCGTCAGCCTCTAACAGAGAAGGAGGTTCGATAAATTAAGCTTTTTAGCTATTTTTGCGTAAGTCCTAAAACTAATAAATTTAGGGATGACTGATCTGGTATTATCACTTGAACTAACTAGAAACAGCTCAAGTCCTAAAATTATGAATTTGTCAAAATAAATGGGTGACTTTTGCTGAAATTTCTAGCTAATGCCCTTTTTGAAGTCTAAAATTGGCTTTTTAAATGTAGCATCAAGGTATTTAGTTGCGACATACAAAAGCCCCTAGACTTTCATCTTGCAGCAATTGAAAAGGGAATCGAGACACTGACTCCCATAGAACTCTGTTATGGGATGGACAGCAGTCTCAGTGGTGAAAAATGCGTTGGTGAACCAGCACAGGAGGTTTTCCCTCCATAGGTGCTTAGTGTTGCCCATGGCGACTTGTTCGTGCAACGTCTCTAGAGAGGTTTGAATTCTGATGGTTAAATGAAAACAGTCTTTCTGGCTTTTGACTTAAACTTCTTGGAAGATATTTCTTATATTTTTAGTGTCATCTCTTATATTCATATCTTACACTTACCAAATGACTCACCTCTAGAATAAATTACAAGCTAATGGTTTAACTCTGTTACATCTGACTAAAAAGATAGGTTACTTCACTTTTATCCTGTTTTGATGGGTTGAAGTTTTGCATCTTCAGCAACTCAAAATTCGCAAAACAAGAAATTAAAAATGGAAAAGCTCAATCTTGGCGATTATCCCAGTAATTATGGTATACAAATTAAGTATTTGAAAACTTATTGACATATTCTCAGGTTTGGGAACGAGCATAAGTCTGTTTTTGAGTAAATCAAGCTCTATTTGAGCGCTTATAGAGGTTTTCAGTCAAAAGACTTCTAGTCTCCTAGCTGCTTCTACCTAAACAGTTCCTCAGAGAGGGTTATAAATTATTCTTTGAATAAAGTATTCTTATGACTTTAGAGATATGTTTTGGTAGTTAAGTTATGGAAAAATGAAAAGCTTTCTGATAGATCAAGCAAAAGTAGTAATTTTTACGGTTAGAATTTGGGCTAAAAATACATGATTTGAAATTACTAACATTCCATCTTAAATACAATAAGCAAATAAAATACTTATAAAATTTGCTTGTTACGTCTTTATACTCTTGCTAAAATGGCAAGTCTTGTCTAAATATGGTTTAGCAATGCCAAAGCCAAAAGATTTATAAGTCATCTAAAATCTGCCAATATAAAGTGCAATAATACCCGTGCCTGTGTCTCAACTGCCCTCTCAACCCACTGATAATAATAGTAGTGCCGCGACGGATGTCACACCAGTTGTGGCACTCAAAGAACTTGTGGCAAGGTTGCACCGGGAACAGAACAAAATTCAAGATTTGCTAAGTTCTTTAGGATTTGCCCTGAGAAGTTTCAATAATTTGAATCAGTTTTTGGAACTGATTCCGCTGATGGCAACAAGAGTGACAGATGCAGACGGTAGCGCCCTGTTTCTTTACAAACCTAATGGTCAAGTCAGGTTAGAACAGTTACATTGGCAAGATAGTGGCCAGCGCAAGAATATCCGCAAAGCGCTAGAAATAGCCAGTAGTCAAATTACGCTTTTGCCCAATACTGCCCCCCTAGCGAATGCCACGGGGATTTTGGATGACCAGATGCATCGCTATTTGGGCCCAGATGTGCAAATCTTTGGTACGGCGATTTTGGTAAAGCATACAGAACGGGGATGGCTCTATGTCTTGAGTCGCGATCCAGAATATAGCTGGACAGAAACCAGACAAAAGTTAGTTAGGTTAGTAGCAGACCAAACAGCAGTAGCGATCGAAAACGATGAACTAGCTGTAGAACTAAGAAAAAAAGAACGCCTAGACCAAGAATTAGAAATTGGCGCAGAAATTCAACGGCGACTTCTACCACGTCAATGCCCTACAATCCCTGGTGCAGTTCTGGCGGCACGCTGTAAACCTGCCAATCGCGTCGGCGGAGACTACTACGACTTTATTGCTACCAATCATAATAAGATTCAGCCCAAAATCAAAGGTGGCAACGAAACTAGTCGCTGGGGTTTGGTTATTGGAGATGTCATGGGCAAAGGTGTCCCCGCTGGGCTGATTATGACGATGATGCGGGGAATGCTACGAGGAGAAGTGCTACATGGTAATTCGCCAGCCGGAATTCTACAAAACTTAAATAGAGTTATGTATGCGGATTTGGAAAATTCCCACCGCTTTGTAACGCTATTTTACTCAGAATATAACCCCCACAGCCGAATTTTGTCTTATAGTAATGCCGCACATAATCCTCCATTGTGGTGGCACGCAGCCACGAAAACTGTCACCCGTTTAGATACTTTGGGAATGTTGATCGGTTTGGATGCTAACAGCCAATATGAAGATGCCCAGGCACAGTTAGAGCCTGGGGATACAATTATTTACTATACAGATGGCTTGACTGATGCTGCTGCTGCTAGTGGCGATCGCTTCGATGAAGACAATTTTGTTGCTGGCTTCAATACGGCTTGTAAATACTGCAATGGACCAGAGGAGATTGTGGATTACCTCTTTGACCAAGTTCAGCAATTCATCGGTGCTGATAAACAAAACACTGATGATATGACACTAGTTGTCCTGCAAATTTTATAATCATTGGACATTTATGCTTGCTCAAGTCATGAGTCAATGCTTGAGTTTATGGTGACAGAGGATTCACCACAGTGATTTCACTAAATTTAATTTTTTATTTATTTTTCTTTGAATTTCCGTAGCGATCGCCCAAATGGTTGTATATCAACCTTTTTTGGAAACTTGTTTGTATTTAGCTTTTAGCATAATACATAAAAAATGATCGTTAGAATACTTTTCTGTTCAATTAAAAATTATATATTTTGCACATCTAGCACAGTAGGAAACGCCAAGGGGGAGAGCAGGTAAAAGGTAAAATGTACAAGGTAAAAAGTAAAAGGTAAATTTACTTCTTCATTTTTGCTTTCTTTCTATCCTTGTGACGCAAGCATTTGGTCTGCTCCCTTTTGGCGTTTTAATTTTTTATTTCTCCGCCATAGCAAGTTCACAACAGCTACGACGGAGTTTTGCTTTCTTTATTTTTTCGACCCAGATTTGGTTTTTTTAAACTTTCTTGGTATTTAAGCATTTAGCCTTTATTTAATTGATTTGTCAAGATATTTATGAAAATATTTTAGATGAAGAATTTAGATGGCTATTCTTGCGCCCCAGCTTTTTGCAGACTCCGCACCACATTTTTATAACCATTAAATTCTGCAATCATCAAAGCAGTATAACCACCCCGGTTTTTCAAATTCACATCTGCCCCAGCTTGGAGTAATAACTGCACAATTTCGCCATAACCTGCTGAAGCAGCCCACATTAATGATGTGGCCCTGGCTGAGTCTTGAAAATTTACATCTGCCCCCTTTGCTAGCAGCAAATGTACGATCTCTTTGTGTTTGCGTTCAGTTGCCTTAATTAAAGCAGTTTTGCCATCATCCGCTGGAATGTTAACATCAGCACCATAGTCTAATAAAATTTGCACCGTTTGGGTGTGTCCTTGCGATACAGCCAACGTCAAAGGAACTTCACCAAGATTTTTCCCATTTATATCTCCGCCAAAACGTAGTAGTGCCTCGACAATTTGGCTATGTCCCTGCAATGCTCCTACAAGCAGTGGTGTATCGCCTAGATGGTTCCTTATTTGGACATCTGCACCCCTGTTAAGTAATATTTGTACGACATCAATGTAGCCTTCCACAACGGCAAGGTGTAAGGCAGTTTCACCATCTTGATCTTGAAGATTAATCTGGGCACCTCGATCTAGTAAAGTTGCTGCGATCGCACTGTGTCCAGCCGCTACTGCTGCCGATAGAGCAGTTCCACCATCTGCGTTTTTCACATTCACATCAGCCCCTGCTGCTAGCAGTGCTTCCACAATCTCTATATGTCCCAAATCTGCCGCTAGCATTAAAAGTGTCTCACCCTCCTCATCTGGGATATTGACATCGACACCAGTTTGGAGAATTGCTTGTAAAACTTCTATTTTTCCCTGCTTAACGGCAAGTTTCAATGCCGTATCATCATCTTTATCAGCGATATTAACTTGGGCACCAGCAGCCAATAAAACTCGCACTACATCGATATGACCTTTGAGTACTGCTGCCATTAAAGCTGTACTGCCATCTTCATTAGTGGCATTGACATCCGCACCTTTCGATAGTAAAAGTTGCACAATGTCAAGCTGCTTAGCACTAGCTGCCAACATCAAAGCCGTCAAACCATAGGTTTTTCTCGGCAAGTTGATATTTGCCCCAGCATCCAGCAGCGATCGCACAATTTCGGTGTAGCCTAAATTGACAGCAAACATTAACGCCGTGGTGCCTTGGCGATCGCACGCGTCTACCCTCGCACCAGCAGCCAATAGCGCACACAGCCCCTTAATATCGCCACTTTTAGCAGCTTTTAGCAGCAAAGTATCGTTGTTTTCAATCATGAATAAGATCCCACACAGGGGGTTTTGTTCGTCTACCCTCAAAATTTAGTCTGAGATTGTTTATCCACTTTGGCAAGGGGGCAAAGGAAAATAGCTGGGTAAGAGGGGAAAGTCTCTTTTTATTTGTGCAACTTTAAGCACAGAAAATAGAGTTATGCTAATTTTTATGAAGATTTAATAATTAGGCGAGAACACAATGAGTCTGGAACTTTCTACGTCGGTGAAATATTGGCTGAACTTTTTCCATCCAGCGTTCATGTGGGCGCTATTAGTACTCTCAATTTATGCTGCCTATTTAGGACTGCAATTACAGCGTACCAGAAATGCTCAGGGGGAAGAGAAGAAAGAATTGATTAAAGGTAGATATAACATTAGACACTACCAAATCGGGTCTATACTCCTAGCTTTGATGGTGGCAGGTGCGATTGGAGGGATGGCCGTCACTTACATAAATAATGGTAAGTTGTTTGTCGGTCCTCACCTATTAGCAGGACTAGGTATGACAAGTCTAATAGCATTTTCTGCTGCTTTGTCCCCTTATATGCAGAAAGGGGCGAATTGGGCGCGTGCAACTCACATTTTGATAAATTTCACCCTTTTGGGACTTTTTGCTTGGCAGGCTGTTACTGGGGTGCAAATTGTCCAAAGAATTCTCACTAAAGCATAGTTTTTTGTCATTTGTCCTCTCTTACAAAGTTCTGATCGGAGGAAACCTCCGCTCAGACTTTGCGCTTTGTCATTAGTAGATGAAAAATGACAAAGGATTGTTGACTCAGCGCTTTTGTTTGGAATTCCCAGGAAATGGTATTTCTAGAGATTTATGAAAATTTTCCTGAACTTTGCGAGTTAAGCGGCGGGAGACTTGGCGGACAATTTGATTAAGTAAGCGATCGCCAGTAGATTGAATTATAGACTTAGGTAATCGCTGAATAAATCGGGGAAAGTGAAGATAAACTATCAAATCTAATTCCCATTCAACTTTTGTAACTTCGCCAATACTGCTGCAAGCATCATTTCCTATTAACTGTAGAGATGCCCGATAATCTACGTCATAACCAGGCGGCTGGTAGTCAGGAATGGGGATTGTACGGATGCGGTAAATACCCTCCTCTGGGGGCAACAATTCCAAACCTATTTTTGGTTCTACTTCATAACCGAAAGAACCAAAACGACCAATTGTTAAAGCATAGCCATTTTCCCCAAGTGATTGTACTTTCATGGGTTCAGCACAGCGCGAAAACCATGAGGAGTGAGCATTGAGATACTCAGCAACCTTCTCTACTGGAGCAGCCATTTCCATAAAATCTTGATAACGACCGTAAAATTTTGTAAGCGTCGCTACATTTGGTTCTGTTAATGTGTCCTCGGCTTCTTGGGTGGACACTACAGGTAAAACAGCTTCTGTTATTTCCCAGGATTTATATTCGCCTTTTCTTGAAAGCATAAATGCATTACTGTATATTTTGGCGTTGGTCTATATTAATGATTCCCCACATACCTGGATCATTTCGCATTCAGATCCCATTTTGACCGAAACCTTATTAATCTGCGAGCGACTCCATAGAATTACTAAAATAAAGAACTAAACAAGCACACAATAGTTTCCCAGGATAGCATTTATCATGAAAGCATTTGTAGCAGGGGCAACAGGTGAAACAGGTCGCCGGATTGTGCAAGAGTTGATAGCGCGGAATATTCCCGTCCGGGCCTTGGTGCGGGATATAGAGAAAGCTAGGGGTATTCTGTCTCCTGAAGCCGAATTAGTGGTAGGCGACGTATTACAACCAGAAAGTTTAACTGCTGCGTTGGGAGATAGCACAGTTCTGTTGGTTGCGACTGGGGCAAAACCTAGCTTTGACCCTACTGGCCCCTATAAAGTGGATTTTGAAGGGACTAAAAATTTAGTAGATATTGCTAAGGCAAAGGGAATTGAGCATCTTATCTTAGTTTCTTCTTTGTGTACTTCCCGGTTTTTCCATCCGCTAAACTTGTTTTGGCTAATTTTGTTGTGGAAAAAACAAGCTGAAGAGTATATTCAAAAAAGTGGTCTTACTTATACTATTGTGCGGCCTGGTGGGTTAAAGAACGAAGACAACTCTGATCGCATCGTGATGCAGAGTGCAGATACACTGTTTGATGGTAGTATCCCCAGGCAGAAAGTCGCCCAAGTTGCTGTTGAGGCGCTGCTTGAAGCAGATGCACGTAATAAAATTGTCGAAATTATTGCTAAACCTGAAGCAGCCTCAAAAAGCTTTAAGGAGCTATTTCAGCAGTGCTGATATTCCACAGGATTTTATTGCTTCTGCTTCTTATTCTCATCCCCAAAATAATCGACTCACATCTTCATGGAAAAGTGATGCCTACGCACTTTTTCAATTCGCCCCTTGATTTTGCTTCCTAAAGCGATCGCTCTATCTCCCGTGCAAGGGCTTGTTCCCAAATTGGCAGATCCTCCGGTCGGTCAACATCAGCTAAGGGCAACAAGTCCACGTATGATAAATTAAGTTTCTGGGCAATATCCACGGTTTTCTGGAATACTTGAGCAGTTCCCCACTCGATGTTAACGAATAGCTCCGGGATGGGTTGGCGCAAACCAATTAAGTAATATCCACCATCGATCGCAGGCCCAAGTACGAGGTCAAAGGCGTGTAACTTCTCAAAGGCTGTTGCTAAAATCTGGGCATTCACTCCAGGGCAATCTGTACCAATGATAATTACTTTTTCTGCACCAGATTGAAAAGCATCAAAAAGCGATCGCGCCATCCGCGAACCTAAATCCCCTTCTCCTTGAGACTGGTAAACCAAATCCAACCCCAGCCACTTTTGCATAAGTTGCGAATCGCCACCTGCAAAACGCACTTCCACAGATATGGAAATGGCTTTTTGTAATTCTTGAACCTGAAATATTGTATGCTCAGTCATTTCCCGTTGAAGATTGGCAGCACCAACATTTCCCAAAGCAGGTATCAATCGGGTTTTTGTCCTACCTGGTTCTGGATAACGGGTGAAAATAATCAGGTGCTGTTTTGAGTTTGCTGGTAAATTCAGCACACAATACCTTGTTTGAATCAACTAAAAATATATTAATAGCAATACTTGTCGTTTTCGTTAGCTCTAGCATGATCTTTTCCCATTCGCATGGCCCCCAAAATCGTAGAAACATAGACACAACGTCTAGCTTTACCACCATTCAAGCTGTAGAAGGTTATCTGTCCTAATCCGCCTACAGTACACTGATTTCCAATTTCAGAGATAGGACAACCGTGATAGTTAAATAAAACTCGCCACATTTGCTGTGAAGGGTGTTTTAGTAAAGTCGTCTCCTTTTTTCCTTTATTGTTTTCCTCTTCATCAATGCGAATGTTTGGCTCAAGATTATGCCATAGGTTGCCATTGTTTTTAACAGTATCAGAAATGAATTGTCCTGCCTCTGCTTGATGAACTGCCCATTGCACGACACCATTTTGTATGCGAAAACTGGTTTGCCTGGTTAATTTATCTTTAGTGGCTTGGCTTTGCGCTTGGCGCATAGCATAATAAACCTCATTTTGAGTAGTGTTGAGACGACGAGTCTCCACAAAAGTCAGCCAATTGGATATTCCGAGCGTAGCTAATATACCAATTAATACAATAACTACTAAAATCTCTGGTAAGGTAAAACCACTGTTAGAATGATTATTCTTCAAGAGATTTTTTGCATAAACTAAAGACGGTAGATGCACCAGGCTATCCATTTTTGCTTCTGGTCGTTTTTCTGCCACCTAGTTGTTGAACAATGTTTCAGCTTTTTGGCTTCTTACTTGGCGCTGGTTAGTAATACTGTCGAGCAACGTAGGCATTAAAAGGATTATGAAAATTTTTAATAATAGTTTTAAAGTGAAACTTATATGCTGAAGCCTTGAAGAGTCATTCAGAACATAATTCCATAAAAATTTAGCGGCAGTTAAACCTTTTTGCCGATTAAACGGCTTTTGTAGGGCTTTGCATGTTAAGTATTTGTATAAATTCGCCAAACTTAGATTTCGAATATTATTAAGTGCTAAAGACCTTTCCTTACATGCTCTCTCAAGCACCTGCAAACAAGCTTTCTCTTGCCTAACAAGATTGGAAGAAACTGAATTAGGACTTATACGATATAGGATTTGTGGACATGGTACGCATATAAAATCAAATTTACAGGCCAATCGTAGCCACATATCCCAATCTTGAGCAGCACATAGATATTCATCAAATCCACCTAATTCGATTAAAGCTTCTCTACGAATTAAAGGATTGGAGCCATTCTCCAAAAAATTTGTCACTAATAACTTTTCATAAACATCTCCATTGGCTGTAACGTGTGTACCAGAGAGTACTATTTCACTATTTTCGTCGATATAATCAGTCCAACTGTAAGCAACTTTTGCAGTAAGATTTTCTTGCAAAGACTTTAATTGGCATTGAAGCTTATCAGGTGTCCAAAGATCATCTGCATCTAAGAAACTAATAAATTCTCCAACTGCATGTTTTAACCCTCGGTTACGACTTACATTTCCGCCAGCATTAGGGTAAGAAAACACTTTTATTCTGGGATCTTTAATTTCTGCAATAACATCTAAAGTTGAGTCTTGTGAACCATCATTTATTATAATCAACTCAAAATTCTTAAAAGTTTGGTTTAAGACAGATTGAACTGTTTCAATAATGGTTTTTTCGCTATTATAAGCTGGTATAATTACAGAAACAAATATTGTATTTAAAGTTGAGTTAATCATTTTCTATAGTTGTATTTTCTAAAAGTCTATCTATCCTCCATTTTAAAGAATAAAAAGGACTGAGCATACTAGCCCAGTAAAAGTTAATTTCAAAAAGTGCAATTAAATTGCTTTTTAATTGACCTCGATACTTAATAAAATGTTTTAATAATCGGTGTAAACTTCCCAATATAGTTTTGATCGCAACTAATGGTTTTTGCCAATTTTTAGCATTGATTAAGCGTAGCTGGAAAATACACAGACCACAACCACGTGCGAGCACTAGTAAATAATCTTTTTCTAAGCGCCAATGTGGAATTTGATGATTGATATGCATTGCGGGATTATACCATATTTCCCAACCTGCTTTGTGTAAGTATAAGAGAGCTTCTGTATCATCCCCGCCAACCATCAATTTACTCAGTCTACCTTTAAAAACCAATTCATCAGGAACACTTTCACACCAAGCTTGCTTACGAACAACTAATGCAGCACCTGGAGGAAGCCTTAAATTATCTGCATCAAATAAATATGGCTGTAATCCGTGTTCTCTAATGGCTAGAAAGGCTTGAATTCTTGTAAAATTTTCTGGTGGCTTTACTTCAAAATCACCGTGGATTTGACCACTCCAGGCACCAGCTTGAGGATGCTCTTTTCCAAAAGTATAAGACTGAAAAACCCAATCAGATGCTGGGAGATTATCATCATCTATGAATGCAATAAACTCACCTCTAGCCTCCTTGATAGCCCGCATTCTTGCAAATGCTATTCCCTGTTGTTTTTCTTGAAAATACCTCAATGTAAAATGTTGATTAAATTTTTTCTGGTAATAATCAGCTACTTGATTAGTCTCATCTTTACTATTATTGTCAATAATAATAACTTCCCAATTTAGGCTTTCTATACCTGTCTGATTGAGTAGCAAATCTAAAACTTTAGGTAAACGTTTTGCACCATTGTATGTAGGAATAGCTACCGTAAAATCTAGTTTTTCAATATCCATAAAAGTAAAATATTAATTTTTAATTATATTTTTTAGTTAAATAACCATTTTTCCAAAGGTAAAAAGGACTAATAAAACTGCTTAAAAACAGTTCCATTTCGCAAGCAGCTACTAAATCAGTTTTCAACATAGTTCTATACTTAAATAAGTGGAAAATGATTTTACGCAGGTCATTTGTCAGATAAGCTAAAAAAGCAAATGGTCTATATATCTGTTTGACATTAACCATTCTAGTTACATAACGGCTAAGTCCAATACCTCGAAAAAATGGAATTAAATAATCTTTTTGCAAACGAAATTTTGGTATTTTATGAGAAATTTCCATTTTTGGGTTATACCAAATTTCCCATCCTGCTTTTTGGATATAAGACAACATTTCTAAGTCTTCACTGGTAAGCATACTGCCTTTAACTCTTCCAGTTAGAATAGGCTTCTCTGGTACACTTTCTAACCAGGCTTGTTTACGAACAACAAGTCCGGCAGATGGTGGTAGCAATTTTTTAGCTGCTTCATATAATAGTGGTAAATTACCTCGCTCTGTAATTGCCAAAAATGGAGCAATTCTCTGAAAATTTTCAGGTGGTTCTACTTCCCAGTCAGGATGAATTTGGCTGCCATAAGCTCCCGCCTTCGGATACTTTTCACCAAAAGCATAAGCTGCTGATACCCAATTTGATACTGGGTAGTTGTCATCATCTAGAAAACCTATGAACTTACCTTTAGCTTCTAAAACTGCCTTTTTTCGAGCATAAGCTGCGCCTTGTTTTGCTTCAAAGCAATACTTTAAAGGGTAAGGACATCGCCAATCTTTTTGATAGGTTTGAACAACTTTAGCTGTATTATCAGTGCTGTTATTGTCTACAACTATAATTTCCCAAGATAAATTTTCGGTGTGAACTTGGTTTTGTAGTCGTTCTAGTAGTTCAGGCAAACGACTTTCACCGTTATAAGTTGGGATAGCTACAGTAAAGTCAAGGTTATCAGTCATTTTCCGAAAAGTATATTTTGATGATGACGCTTTTTATTATGGTCAGGCAATGGCTAATTTATCAATGGCTCTTAAATAACTCTATCAAACATTAAAACTGCACATGATGTTTCAATTTTGCTATCAACGTGCAGTTTTATGTACAGCAATATTACGTATTTTTAAAGAAATATTGGCATTTAAATTACTTAACTGCATTTATCATCTTTTGCTGTCAGCATTGAGCCTAAGAGAGTTTTCACGATGACACATCGCTTTACGCTACTAGCCAATGTAGGATTTGCAGAGCTTGGTACAGCTACCACTATTTTTAACCCAGGTGGCTCTGTACCTGCTGCCACTGTTCCAAAGTTATTTGGCAGAGTTAGAACTCCCATATAGTCAAAGGTAATTTTTGCTGATGTACTTAAAGGATAGGATACAGGAGAATTAATAGTAGTATTAGCAATGTTTTCCCCACTAAGATTTCCGCCCAGCAAAAATCTATCAGAATTGGTTCCCACATCGGCCGCTAAAGGTTTCCATGTCCATGTGCCGATTGCAGCATCGCTACGATAAATAGCAACCTCTACATTTTGGGTTGTACTATTTTTCCGAAAACTGACACTGTAGCTAAGTTTATTGTTTTTAGCTTCGCGTTGTGCTTCTTGCAGTGCGGCGAAAACGGCGTCATTAAACTTATTTATCCGTTGCCGATTTACAAAGGCAGCCCAACCAGGAGCTGCGATCGCTGCTAAAATTCCTACTAGCAGCAGTACTACTATTAACTCTATAAGGCTAAATCCAGCATCTTGTTGATTGTAGCCATTAGTAGAGGCTCTATTGGCTAAATATTGCTGCTTTAGCTTTGTTTTTCGGCAGTGCAACTGGAAATAATCTAATAGTTGTAAACTAATAATATTCGGCATACTATCCTGCTTTTATTAATATTTATCAAAGATAGAAGCTATTTGGTAAAAATGAAGCTGCTTCCTTGAACCTTAATGTTTGCACTCGGAAAATAACTAGATTTGCTTTGCGCATAACGTACTTTAGTTTCATCATTTTGTATTAGACGAGCTTGTGCATTACCCCTTAAAAAAACTTCAACAGAACTTCTATTATCTGCACCAACCGAATTAACACAAGCATAGAAGCCTCTTCTAACAATCGTTGATGGAACTCGTTGAAAGACCAAGCCAGTAGGGGCAGGGCAAGTTATTGATGCTGCTGTAACTGTCGGGGTTTCCTGTGCTATTGTTGTTTGATCTATAAAATCAACCAAAACTACGGGAACTTGACTGTAACTGCCCCCAGATACCAAACTATTTGTCCAACTATTCATTTTTGCTTGCAATGTTATGCCCTTTTGGGATAAATCAAAAGGCTTAAAACCTACATCTGGACATCGACTATATTTTTCAGTAAATCCATTACAAGTACTTCCAGTACTATTTGTAACGCCATCTTTAATTTCCCATCTGGCGATGCGGGCAGCTTTAGACCAGTTAGGATTACTGTCTTGAATTAAATAGTAAGCTACCAATGAGTATACAAAAGAATCATCTTTAAATTGAACCACACCTGAAGAATTTTTAGTTTCAACAGCGTCTTGGCTAAATTCTCGTTTCCAAAAGACAAGCACAGGAACTCTATCTGTTGGGCTAGGTAGTTGATTTGTACTTGCATTTGGGCAAGTACTAGTATCAACAGTACCGCTTAGACAAGCAATTCCAGTAGCATCATATATATATATTGCTTGTTGGAGATCGCGAGTAATATAATCTAGTGCAGCTTTAATTTCTTGCTCAGAGTTCGCTTTGGCTTGTTCCTGACCATCAGTGTTTAAAATACTGATCATAAAACTTAGTAACGGCGTAATTACTAAAAATGCAATGAGCATAGCCACCAATAATTCAATCAGAGTAAAACCACTATTTTTATTTTGCTTGTGAGAGGGTTTTAGCTGAGTACTTAACAGCCACCTCAATATATTCATTTTGCTACAGGTTCTCCTTATTGACCGATACTGAGTCATGAAATTATTTATGTTTACCGAGTTAATTATGGTTGACAACCACCAAGGCGATTGCACAAAGCGCTATAGGAGCTTTGACCCCTGACAATTTCAGTTGTCATTTCTACTAGGGGTGCTTTGCGATCGCCTAGTCCCCCTGTGAATGTTGCTGCTGTTTTTCCACTGCTACCCGCAGTTAAAGAACCAAATTCCGCATCTGAACGATATACCCGAACTCCCAAACGATAGCCTTGACCTTTATCAGCGTCGCTATCTGTCACAGCAACGCGAATAGCCTGAATATAAAATAAATCGCTAGTACAGTTGGGATTAGCAAGGCTGCCATTTTTGTTAAAGCAATACAAACCAGTGCTAGCAGTAGGAGCTGACGTAGTACTCAATAAATAGTCACTACTTGAACTGGATACATTTCTACTTGTGCTAGCAGTCAGTGTAACGGTGATTGTCGGATCTGAGATTGTTTTGGATTTGATAGCATCAATGAAGGCTTTAGCTGCTCCTGTTGCCAATTCCACCCGTTTAGCTTGCACACGAGTTGCTGTTGACATTACTAGGACAGGTGCGATCGCTACCAGCAAAATGGCAACCACAAGGATCGCTACAAGCGACTCGATGATCGTAAAACCAGACTCGTTAGACTGCGCAGATAATTCTTGTAGTTGGCGTGGGTTCATACTCAATTTCTTAATAGGGCTATGTTTTAAAGTAATTTGCGGTCGGGTGTAATATACTCGTAACCTCTCTCCAAACCTCTCCCCTACAAGGGGAGAGGCTTTGAATTTTCCCTTCCCTAATAGGGAAGGGGGCTAGGAGGTTAGGTCTGTTAACGCGATCTATTCACCCAAAAAGTGCTGTAAAAACTCTCATTCAGACACTTTATAACGGTTGGAGTTCGCAGCTAGTAGGACGTTCAATTGCAGGTAGCGCAAATTTGAACTTGCGGTCAGGGGCCGGAGGGGTAGTAACAGGGGTAGAGACGATGGTGCCAAAGTAGGCGCTGGGCGCATCCTCAAACCCATTCCCTGCACTCGCATTTTCATCTTGGACAGCACACAACAGAGTTTTCACCCAAAGGTCATCGCGGCCTACTTCTCTGAAGTATTCATTCGGAGGATCTGTTGCTGGAGTTACAAAGCGCTGGGCAAACAAATCAGGATTTTGTGCCAGTAACGCCACATCAAAACCCCAGTTACGGTTAGGAGGCGTATAATAAGGCGCTTCCCCAGCACCATTAGTAGTGAAAGTACTATCTGATGTGTAACCAGGTCTTGTAGAAAAGAGAGTTCTGAAAAATATACTGTCAATATTGGCAGTAGAAGAAAGAGAACTAGGGTTAGGAGAGGTTGCAGCAACAGTTGTTGGCCCTGGTCTGACGAGAACTTGGAATGGTGCGCTAGCATAGATACTGCGTTTAAATTGGATGAATGAACCGTTGATATTGGCATTAATCCCATTCCAGTTTTCTAAGAAGCGCACAAAGTTATGCAAACCCCCGTTAATTTCGTAGGTGGTTGGAGTTGAACCCCCGGTAATTGAATTCACACGAGCAGGAGTGTCACCAGAAGCAATTACTAGATTAAAAGTTGTTTCACTTGCCTGAGACAACCATCTAGTGTTTTTAACAAAACTAGACGATGATGCTATAGCGACGTAAGTCTTTTCAGTATCGTCAGGATCTGTGGTTGTTACCTGTAATTGCAATACAGGCTCTAATAGTGGTTGAAGAGATCCATCTCTTGTGAATGTTGTCGTGCTTCCAGGAAAATCCCTAAGCGAAGAAAGCGAAGCAGCTGGTACTTGGGGATACCTGTAGAATAGACGAATGTTATTTTTGTAAATTATTTCGCTGCCGTTGAATGGTGGTGGCTTACTAGTATTAATATCTTTGGTGGTTGCAAACCAGAGAGCATTATTTGCTGGTTCGGGTAGGCTGCCATCATTAAATTGAGCTACTACTTTAGCTCCCCCTACTGTTGTTATGCCTAGTGCAACGGGAGAAGTGGTACCAATATTTGCTATGACAACACCACTACTAGTAAGCAGCTTACCAACATTATCTCGTTTGAACGCAACCCGCCGGGCAAATCTTCTAAAATCAGCCTGTGCCGATTTGGCAGTAGTACCAGCTAAGAGTTTGTCACGCTCTGCATTTGCTGGAAGATTATGAGATTGTATTGATCTATCGCCGTCGTAACCAATATACCAATCAGTTTCTCTACATTCTGAAACTGGTATTTTGAAGCACATTTCCATTACATACTCTGGGAAACTTCCTCGTCGTTGAATGGGTGTGACGAAATTGTTCAAGTAAGAACTGTTAAAGTTTACTGAGTCAGCACCAGTGGGAGTCCCTTTGTAGTACGTATCATCATTAGATGAAGTGAAGAAATTAGATGAAGTAACAAAGTTGTTATTCCAAAATCCTGCCTTCAATCGATTCAATACGGCGTCAGTATCACTCACTTGGTGGTTATTTCGCAAGTCGTAATCACCCTCATTGCGGAAACCTTCGCGGAAGTTACCAGACAGCAAGGTGACAGCATCGGCAAGTACTGATGCTGGTCGCCAAGTTTCGCCTGTTGCGCAATTAGGTAGTCTAGAGTCATTAGGCCGACAAGCAAAGTTAGGATCGCGATTTGCCGCAGTACGAGCATAAAATTTAGTATCGTAGTTAGCAGCACTAGGATCTAAAAGATCCCCACCTAGAAATTCTTGTTTAGCGTGGAGATTAAAATTGCCTTTAACATACGCTGGTAGCTCGGTTGCTAAAATCAAGCCTTTTTCTTCTGGTCTGTAATCAGTCAGACGACTCAAGTTACTGCCATTAATCAACATAATGGCATTGGGTCGGCGTTCAGGATCTAGTTTGTAGTCACTGGCGCTGACATTATCACTTGCTGAGTCACTGCGATCTTTTTGAGCATCATCACGAGAGGCATAGATAATGCCGCTATTGGGCAACAGATATTCCTTATCCGATACAAGGCCGATTGCTTTTGTGCGAAGCAGACTTAAATCTATGGTAGTGGCACGAATTTCTAATGGCTGACGCTGTTCCACTTCCAGATTGTATTTTCCAGTTAATACAGCACCTTTATCTATAGCTTTAATTTGTCGGGCATCAAGAAATGCAGTTTCTTTGATTGCGCCATCAGGAACGTAGGTAGTACTCCTAGTCAAAGTGCCATCAGCAATTTGGATTGCACAGATGGTAGAGTCAATTGCTGATTGCTCAGAGAGAGTGAGTTTACTGGTTGTTGCTTTGGCCAGTGCTTGCCGTAGTAATGGATTGACAAGGCGGCCATTGGGAAATACCAACTTGGCTTGATATTTCAAGCGATCTAGCAAAGTTACACTAGTGTTAGTCACATCATCAGCGCTAGCCGCAAGTGCAAAAAAACCATTGCCATCTACTGTCTGTCCTCTAGTTATACCAGCAGATGTAGTAGCGGGAGCCTCGTAAACGATCCCATTATTTGATTTGGCTCCAGCGGGTCTAGCACCAATTACTTCACCGCTCACATCCCCCAGTGTACCTGTATTTCTTGCTGTATCCTTGTTTGTGGGATCGTAGTAGCTACTTACACAGGCCATGGGTGTTTGATAATCGTCAGCCGCCTGAGGATCGTAGGAATTAAACTTGTAGTGATAAACTGCTGTGGCACGCATTACCAAATCACCACGTTTTGGCGTACCGTTCAGAGGATCGGTCGAATCAGGTACAAGCATAGGCATAGTATCAGGCCAGACTACTATGCCAGCGCTTTCGTTGATTACCACTGGTGGCGTGCTTGGTGGACTGCTTGGATCTGGCGTGCTTAGATCATCAGGTGGTGTTGGACGAGTAGGTAATCCAGAATCTGTATTAGGTCTATATATTCCAGCACCTGTAATCACCCTCAATCCACCGACCACATCAAGAGGATTAGATCGGGGTGAAGCGGCTGAAATCTCCCAAAAACCATCACGTCCTGTTACACCTAAATCTGATAACTGTCTAACGCGAGTGCTACGAGTACGATCTTTGGTAGTGCTACCTGTCCACTTCACCGCAGGGGAGATGGCTTGAGGATCATTCTCTCCTACAAAGTCTCCTTTTGTGTTGTCCCATATTAGTTCAGGCAGGTTGTTGCCTACTACGATGCGATCGCCTAACTCTGTTTCTATTACGGGAGTATTATCTACAATGTCTGGATCTCTAGTAGGTAGTTGCGCTGTATTTAATGTTAGTGATGTATTAGCATCTGTTGGATAAATCCAGGCATCCATTGGACGTAGCGTATTCACGGAACCGTTCATAAAGATTGCTACATCTGTTACTGAGTTTGAGTCGTACTCAGTAGTGCCAGATTTTATAATAGCAGAAGTACCATAAGGAACTTCTTGAAATGGTACACGCCTAGTACGTTTACGGAACCAATTTTCCAATTCTTCCTTACGTACTTTATTCGTATCTAAACTTGGATCGTTTAGAAGCCGATTGGTTATATTAGTTCTGATTTCTTGAGGATCAGTAGTAGCAGCTTTGTTAAGTTGTGCCTTCACTAATAAGTCTATGCGTTGAGCATAAGCTTGAGTGTTATAGGCAATATCACTCGAATCATCTGAGGTGGTTTTATTAGTCCCTGCTAAAGATTTAGTTGTATCAGGTGCATTATTTTCTCGAAATAAATCTACGCGTGTTCCACCTAGATTAGTTGTACTGATTGGGCTACTAGTTGCAATATTACCGCCAATAACTATCTTGCCATTTTCTCGTTCGTAATAACATGAATACCTACTACTGACCTGATAGAAGGTTATATCTTCACTAGTTTCACCAGTAAATAAGTTACTGTTAGTAAAAATACGTCCATTGAGACGGAATCTAGGCCCTGGTGTAATATCTAAGTCATCTTCATAGACAACAGCATTATTAGTAATAGAAACTTGACTACGATCTTGTTGCATTTCTAAAGCCGAGAAGCCCTTATTACCTCGATACTTCTCATATTTGGTTGTATCAAGAGAAGTAGCTTGAGCAATATCACTAATGGGAACAGTTACTGCATAAACGAAAAAGCTTTTTTTCAATTCGCCATTTGGTAGCTTATACCAACCCGAACTACCTACTAAGCTGGCACTAGTATCACCAGCTATGTCACAAGCTCCACCTGCTTTAGCTGGTAGCATAGGAGGGGTTCTAGCATCTAGTGGGCTTCTACTTCTGGTTTGGGTTGTACCAGTTTGGGGGGGAGTACGGAAGTAGATACCATAGAGAATAAAGCTATCAAATTTACCGTTATTATCTGTATCGGCAGGAAATTTCCAGGCTGTTTGTATGTTTTCTTGATTTTCTAAAGCCATACTACTAGCTGCTTCAATCTTCGGAGCTGAAGTACTTTTATTAAGGTTATAAGCTAGGGTTATAGGAGTTTCATCACCAAATGTATAGACAGGAAGTTTATTAACTAAAGTGTTGTATAGGGTTAGATTTGATGGGACAGAGCGTGGTAGAGTTGGGTCGGCAAACAGTGCACTTATTTTGGCTTTAGCCCTGTCTAAAGCAGGGGTGGCAGCTTGCATTGTCGCTTCATTCACACGGACATTACTAGCATTTTTAGAACGCTCAAAAGACCGAAATAAAATTGCAGTTGTTAACAGTACAACTACCAAAACTACCATCGCCACTGTTGGCAATACAAAGCCAGAATTAACCGAACTGCGTCTTCTTTGAGTACCAGAAATAGTTCGCAAAAGCCAAATAATCTGCTTGTTGATTGCAGATAAAAACTGCTTGCTAATTTGTCTGAAGGTTTTTTGAATTACCTTGAATAGCTGACGTTTTCGAGACATATCTGCTTCCTGGTCAAGTGGATTATAGCGAGTTTTCTATTTATTCAAAGTTTTCAGTCATGCCTATCAAGTATTGTTACAGGCATTAGATGAGACGATATTTGTCTAACTACTTTATTTGGCTTGAATAACTTCCAAATAAAGTAGTTATAAAAAAAAGATAATTTATTAAAGTTATATCATTTATGAATTGTTCATTTTATCCGGTAAACACTGATTTTTTCAGAATTATTTAGTTCTAGTCTGATAAATAATAAGAGCATTACCTCACAGTAGAATTGCGTAAATGTGTTTTATTTGAAGACAAATTTATGAAGATGTTATTAGCAGAGTAGACTTATAATACCCATCTGTTAAAGGAAAGATATCAGTTAGGTGCAAAATAATCAGATGTGCAGCTTAGATTCCCGACTTCTTTAATTAAGAAGTCGGGAATCTTGTTGTTCACATTGCTTTGATTAATTACTAATTACTCACTAGTAGTTTGCCAAGGAAACTTGGCAGGGTAAAGGGCAAGGGGGAAAGGGAAAAGATGTTTACTCCTTTAACCTTTCCACTTTTCCCAGCCCTCACCTAACAATTTTGGGTTGGCAGACTACTAAGTACGACTTGGCGTAAATCCCACTACTAAGCTGTTCTACATTTAAATTGCATAAGCTGGGCGGGCAAGATGCCTACCCCACAAGAGTTATATTTAATTCGATTATGCAAATTAGATGTTTTTTAGCTTACCTTTAAAGGCAAGCAAGTCTTTGCCACAGGGTAATAATTTTTCGTACCCTGTAGCAGAAGCTACCATGCATCATAGATACAACCACAGTCAAATTAACACTAAAAAAGACTGTTAGAAACCGCAACTACACGGGGTTTACCCACCTCCGTAGGTTCAAACTCTCAATTCTCCTTAGACTTTGTTTGTGAAGCCAATGTGGTCTTTCCCTACAGCCCTTTGGGTATCATACAGCAGGCGCTAGCGTCTCCCGTTGAGTGAAGGGGAGACGTCAGGTGCTATGTAGCAATCTGTGGTACTGACACCTTCACAACCACTTTTTTGCTAAAAGACAGACCGTTTTCATTTTTGTCAATGATAATCGTGTCTCCAGAGATAAAAGTATTTTCCAATAATTTGGTGGCGAGGGGGTTTTCTACTTCTCGCTGAATTGCCCGTTTGAGTGGACGGGCACCGTAAACTGGGTCATAGCCTGATTCGACAAGGTGATCGCAGGCAGATTGAGATATTTCAAAGAAGATTTTTTGCTCGCGGAGGAGATTTTCTACCCGTTTGAGTTGAATGCGGATGATCTGCCGCATTTCTGTGCGATTTAGTGTATGGAAGAGAATAATATCATCGACGCGGTTGAGAAATTCGGGGCGAAAATGCGATCGCAATGCTTCCATTACCCTAACCCGCATCGTCTCATACTTGGAATCATCACCAGATATATCCAAAATATGTTCGCTACCAATGTTACTGGTCATCACAATAACGCTGTTACGAAAATCTACCGTTCTTCCCTGAGAATCAGTAATTCTCCCATCATCTAGTACCTGTAACAAAATATTGAATACATCGGGGTGCGCTTTTTCGACTTCATCCAACAGCACCACTGAGTAAGGACGGCGGCGAATTGCCTCGGAAAGTTGACCGCCTTCTTCATAGCCTATATATCCTGGAGGCGCTCCTACAAGGCGAGAAACTGAGTGTTTTTCCATGTACTCAGACATATCCAAGCGCACCAATGCATCATCAGAATCAAACAGAAACTGAGCCAAAGCACGGGCGAGTTCAGTTTTGCCTACACCTGTGGGGCCCATGAACAGAAATGAACCAATGGGACGAGAGGGATCTTTCATCCCGGCACGGGCACGGCGAATTGCGGCTGCTACTGCTTCTACAGCCTCTTCTTGCCCAATGACTCGTTGATGCAAATGACTTTCTAATTGCAGCAATTTTTGTCGTTCCGATTCCAACAGGCGATTGACGGGGATTCCTGTCCATTTAGCGACGATTTCGGCAATATCGGATTCAGTAACTTGTTCTCTTAGCAACGTGGAACCTTGGTTTTGAATTTCTAAAAGGCTCGCTTCTTTGGCTTCGCGCTCGTGCTGCACTCCCTCCAATTTGCCATACTTCAGTTGGGCAGCTTTATTTAGGTCATAAGCACGTTCCGCCTGTTCAATTTGCACTCGCAAGGCATCTTCTTCTTTCTTTAAGGCGCTTATAGCCTCCAATATCTGCTTTTCACCTTGCCATTGCTCATTAAATATTTGCTGTTTTTCCGTTAAATTGGCGATTTCTTGTTCAATGCGCTCCAAACGTTCTTTTGTTTGGGGGGTACCCTTTTCTTCGCCAGCTAATGACAGCTTTTCCATTTCTAACTGCATGAGGCGTCGATCGATGGTTTCCAATTCGGCTGGTTTGGAGGTAATCTCCATTTTCAACTGTGCTGCTGCTTCATCTACTAAGTCAATAGCTTTATCTGGTAAAAAGCGATCGCTAATGTAACGCGCTGACAAGGTTGCTGCTGCTACCAAAGCCGAATCAGAAATTTTGACGTTGTGATGCACTTCATAGCGTTCTTTCAACCCCCGCAGAATGGAAATAGTATTTTCCACACTTGGCTGATCGACAAATACTTGCTGAAAGCGGCGTTCTAGGGCAGCATCTTTCTCAATGTGTTTGCGGAACTCGTCGAGGGTAGTCGCGCCAATACAACGCAGTTCTCCCCGCGCCAGCATTGGTTTGAGCAGATTTCCCGCATCCATTGCCCCTTGTTGGCTAGAACCTGTACCGACTACGGTATGTAGTTCGTCAATAAACAAGACAATTTGACCGTTAGATTCCGTAACTTCTTTGAGGACAGCTTTCAGGCGTTCTTCAAATTCTCCTCGCAATTTTGCCCCAGCAATTAAACTACCGATGTCTAAAGAGATGAGTTGGCGGTTTTTCAGAGATTCAGGAACATCACCGTTTACCATCCGCTGTGCTAATGCTTCTGCGATCGCTGTTTTACCTACCCCAGGTTCGCCAATGAGTACGGGGTTATTTTTGCTACGACGAGACAATACTTGAATTACCCGCCTAATTTCCTCATCCCGCCCAATTACCGGGTCGAGTTTTCCAGCTTTTGCCTGTTCTGTCAAATCTCTGCCAAATTTTTGTAAGGCGTCATAGCGAGATTCTGGGGTTTGATCTGTCACCTTTTGGCTACCACGAATAGTTTTGATCGTAGCTTCGAGTTTAGGTGCATCCGCACTAAAGCCTTTGAGTATTTTTCGTCCAATGCGATCGTCTTCAGCAAAAGCCAAAAGTATGTGTTCCACGGAAATGTAGGAATCTTTCATCCTGGCTCTAGCTTCCTCGGCCCGGTCTAGTAAAATATCTAAATTACGGCTAAGGTAAAGCTGATCGCTTTTACCTACTTTGGGCTGGCGTTGGGTAAAAGCTTCTAGCTGCTGCTGCAAGCGGAGCGGATCGACCTCAGATCGAGCCAGGATACGTATTGCTAGACTAGTAGGTTCTTCTAACAGGGCAATAATTAAATGTTCAACATCTAGTTGCTGTTGTTGATAAGCACGGACTATATCCTGAGATTTAACAATTGCTTCCCAGGCTTTATCAGTAAATTTATTCGGATCTGTAGGTTGCATCTTTATAATTTTGGAATTTGGATTTTTAGTTTAGGGATTGGGAGTGGGGATTGGGATTGGGGATTGGGAAGAAAATTAAGCCTCTAGTCCCTAATCTCCAACGATCCAAACATTCTCAGCGTCTTATTTGCGTGTATCTCCGGTGGCAATTTTAGATTGGCAATTGGTGATAGTTTAATCGATTGCCTATTTCCTAATTTAAAACGAAAACACTGTTATGAGTGGACTTTGGCAGATGGTGTTATTAGAGCGATGTCTACGATGGTCACTGAGCTTTGTCGAAGTGCGGACTACAACTAGGTTATTAATGTTGCTCATGAAAGAGAGCATGGGAGTAATATAATTTACACAAAGAAGATTTACTAACCCGCCTAAAAAGGGGAGGAAAAAAGCGAAAAGTCTCACACATTTGGGTTTATCGGTATGAGACACCTATCTGCGGGAAGAATCAATCTCTCCGTATATGGCTCAACTTTTCAAGATATGGGCGTGGTTTTTGCGATCGCTATTAAGCAAAAGCTACTACCTAGATCCCCGACTGGTTCAAAAAGTTGGGGATCTAAATCTAGCTTAAGTTAAGTTACATTCAACCCTACCGGATAATTTATTTTTTGGAAATCCTTATAAGAATTACTGACTCACAAGTTGTTCTTGTGATTCCTGTTTGACTTCTGACCCTTGAGTTCCCAGTTGAATCAGTTCAATTTTATACCCATCTGGATCTTCCACAAAAGCAATTACTGTCGAACCATGTTTCATTGCTCCTGGTTCACGTACAACTTTACCGCCTTGATTGCGAATTTCCTCACACGTAGAGTAAATATCTTCAACGCCAAGGGCAATGTGACCGTAAGCATTACCCAATTCGTATTTTTCTACGCCCCAGTTATAAGTTAGTTCGATCACCGCCTCGTTGCTTTCATCACCGTAGCCTACAAAAGCCAGGGTAAATTCTCCCCCTGGATAATCTTTTCGCCGCAGTAATTTCATACCCAGAACTTCACAATAGAATTTTAATGACTCTTCAAGGTTGCCCACTCGCAACATTGTGTGTAGTAATCGCATGTTGACCTTTGCTTAGTTAGATAATTCTTATATTTTATATCTCATGAGCAATTTCCACAGATAACTACCATTAACTGTGCTTATAATTGCTCAATTATTAGTAACTCTATCATTGGTAACTTATTTCCCATTACTCAACGTCTACAACTTTAAAAGTAATTATTCAATTAGGTTGAATTAGATAAAGATTTAGCCATACTTATAGTTACAGCCTCTGTGGTATGTTTATTGTAAGAATATTTGTTGCCTAAATGTCAATGTTTGAATTCACTATATTACTTACCAAAGAAGAAAAAATTACAAGTTCAGAAATGCTTTTATAAATAAAATTGATCAATAAATCGATGATAAAAGTTAAATATTATGTATGAGTGGGACTGAGAACTGAACCAACGAAACTTAAAACAAAAAATATAGTTAAAATTAGCAGCTTGAATTTGCTGCGAAAAGTTATATTAAAATGATTCTTCATCTTCTGATAGTGTTTCTTAATTACATGAGGTACATCATAGTCTCCTCGTCGCTTGTGGGGAAAGGGCTGGGGGTGGGTTTTTGTACAGTTAATATGAGTTTTTTGTTGAAGTATTATATCTTGCACCAGTATGATTTAATTCGCTGTTACATAAGTCAATCCAGTCTCCGAAGGTTCCAGAATCTGCTCAATTCTCCTGTTAGTTGACTCCAACTCTGGAAATCTTCTTTAATCTCAGCCAACAAAGTCTCTTAAACGCCTATGCTAGCGATTGGGTTAGACAACTGGACTGTATGCGTAACACACTCGAATAAAGGATAAAGTACAGATGAGTAAATTTCTAGATACTGCCATTGAGGCGATCGCAGCCCGTGAAATTCTTGATTCACGCGGTAGACCGACAATTGAAGCCGAAGTACATTTAGCCAACGGTGTTGTCGGACTAGCGCAGGTTCCTAGTGGTGCTTCCACAGGCACTTTTGAGGCTCACGAATTGCGTGATGGCGATAAAAGCCGTTATGGAGGCAAAGGCGTACTCAAGGCAGTACAAAACGTCAAAGAAGCACTTGCACCAAAATTACTAGGCTTAGATGCCCTCAACCAAGAACTCCTAGACCGCACAATGATTGCGATAGATGCTTCTCCTAACAAATCCAATTTGGGGGCGAATGCGATTTTGGGCGTTTCCTTAGCAGCTGCTAAAGCCGGTGCTGAATCTCTCGAAATTCCTCTATATCGCTATTTGGGCGGCCCTTTAGCGAATTTGCTACCAGTGCCGTTGATGAACGTGATTAACGGTGGCGCACACGCTTCAAATAATGTGGATTTTCAAGAGTTTATGATTGTCCCAATTGGGGCGACTTCCTTCCGGGAAGCATTGCGCTGGGGTGCAGAGGTATTTGCTACCCTCAGTCAAGTGTTAGATGAGAAGGGTTTACTTACTGGTGTCGGCGATGAAGGCGGCTTTGCCCCTAACCTAGAATCTAATCAGGTGGCTTTGGAATTGCTGGTTGCTGCCATTCAGAAAGCTGGTTACAAGCCAGGGGAACAAGTAGCTTTGGCGTTGGATGTGGCGGCTAGTGAGTTTTACAAGAATGGTCAGTATGTTTACGATGGTAAACCTCACGCCCCAGCTGAATTTATTGATTATTTAGGACAACTAGTTGATCAATATCCGATTGTGTCAATTGAGGATGGCTTGCACGAAGAAGATTGGCAAAGTTGGCAATTGCTGACCCAGAAGTTAGGTTCGCGGGTGCAGTTGGTAGGGGATGACTTGTTTGTGACTAACGCCACTCGCTTGCAAAGAGGCATTCAAGAAAAAGCCGCTAATGCCATTTTGATTAAACTCAATCAAATTGGTTCACTCAGCGAAACCTTAGAAACAATTGATTTGGCAACTCGCAACAGTATCCGTTCAGTAATTAGCCATCGTTCTGGTGAAACAGAAGACACAACGATCGCTGATTTAGCTGTAGCAACCCGTGCCGGTCAAATCAAAACAGGTTCTCTGTGTCGCAGCGAACGCGTAGCAAAATATAATCGCTTGCTGCGAATTGAAGATCAACTAGGCGATCGCGCCGTTTATGCTGGTGCTGTAGGATTAGGGCCGAAGTAGAGTTAAGAGTTAGGAGTTAGGAGTTTTTAATTCATAATTCATCACTTTTAACTCCTAACTGATTTACGGATAAAACCCTAACTTGGGCAACCCCAAGGTTTCATCCCAGCCCATCATCAGGTTTAGACACTGAATAGCTTGGCCCGCCTGTCCTTTAATTAGATTGTCAATTGCTGACATGACAATTACGCGACCTGTGCGTGGGTCAACTTCTACACCGATATAACAAAGATTGCTACCGTTAGCCCATTTGGTTTGCGGGTAAACGCCGCTACCGCAGACTCTTACCCAAGGAGAGTTGCGGTAGAAGGCTGAGAAAATTGTGATTAAGTCATCTCGTACTAGACCGGGATCGCTCATTGTGGCATATACCGTTGCCAAAATACCGCGTACCATTGGGACAAGGTGCGGTGTAAATTGGATCATGAGTTCGTGACCGGCTAAGTCACTGCAAATTTGCTCAATTTCTGGGGTATGACGGTGACGACCAATATTGAAAGCGGCTATGGAGTTGTCTGCTTCAGCTAGTAATAAGTTGGTTTGAGCCTGCCGTCCACTGCTAGATGTGCCAGACTTGGCATCGATAATAGCTGTTTCTGGTCTGATTAAGCCTTGCTTTAAAAGTGGCGAAAGTGCAAGGAGACTGGCAGTGGGATAGGAACCAGGACAGCCAATAAGTTGAGCTTCAGCAATGCGATCGCGATAAAGTTCTGGTAATCCATAAACTGCTGTTGCTGCAATTGTGCGATCGCTTCTCTCTATACCATACCAATTTGTATAAGTTGTCAAATCACTGAATCTATAGTCCGCACTCAAATCTAGTACTTTACATCCTTTTTCCAACAGTTTGGGTGCGATTTGACAAGCCAGACCATTTGGTAAAGACAGGAAAACGACTTCACAGCGGTGAGCAATTATTTCTGGTTCTACCGTTTCTATTAGCAGGTTAGTTGCATGAGCTAAATGTGGATAGAGATCCCCAAAGGATTTCCCGATACTAGTCTCACCTCCTAAATAAACCATTTCGACTTCTGGGTGATCCATCAGTAGTCGTACTAATTGCACTCCACCATAGCCCGACGCGCCAACAATCCCAACGGGTACGCGTCTAAATTTGCCCATGATCTGAAATCCTTATCCCATGAATGGTTAATTCGTTCTCAGCTAACAATATCAGCGACCAGACGCACAGCGCACAAAACGTCTTAAACCCCTCTAATTTATTCTGAGGAGGTAAGGGAGCGAAGAAACGATTATTATTCTTCCTCATCCCCTTCATCCTTAATTTCATGTCGCTGCACTTTATCGCCACTTTTAATAGCAAAAATTTTTGCCCCGTTATCAAATCATTGCTAGTCTACTTCTCTGCCTTATAAAGGAGCTACAATCTAAAAGAAGAAATTGTTAAAAAAATTTACGTTTATAGCTGGAAATCTTTCTGTGTCACAGCCTAATCCTACCCAAGCTTTTAAATTTGATTCGATTGATGCCGCTTTAGCAGACCTAAAAGCTGGTCGCGTCATTGTAGTGGTAGATGATGAAAATAGAGAAAATGAAGGCGACTTAATTTGTGCTGCCCAATTTGCCACACCCGACATGATTAATTTCATGGCAGTGGAAGCAAGAGGACTAATTTGTTTGGCAATGACAGGCGATCGCCTAGACGAGCTAGACTTACCCTTGATGGTAAGCAACATTACAGATACTAACCAAACTGCTTTCACTGTCAGTATTGATGCCGGGCCAGAATTAGGTGTCACCACAGGCATCTCAGCAGAAGACCGCGCCCGAACTATCCAGGTTACTCTCAACCCAGCCACAAAACCCAGCGATTTACGCCGTCCTGGTCATATTTTTCCGATTCGGGCTAAGGCTGGAGGCGTACTCAAACGCGCAGGACATACGGAAGCTGCTGTGGACTTAGCTAGGCTAGCAGGGCTATACCCAGCGGGAGTAATTTGTGAAATTCAAAACTCTGATGGTTCAATGGCGCGGTTGCAGCAGTTAGTTGAATACGCTAAACGTCACAATTTAAAAATTATTAGTATTGCTGATTTAATAAGTTATCGCTTACAGCACGATCGCTTAGTGTATCGTGAGGTGATTACTAAACTGCCTAGTCAATTCGGTCAGTTTGAAATTTACGCTTATCGCCATACCCTGGATAATACAGAACACGTGGCAATTGTCAAGGGCGATCCAGCTAACTTCAAAGATGAGCCAGTGATGGTACGAATGCACTCAGAATGCTTAACTGGTGACGCTTTGGGGTCTTTGCGCTGCGATTGTCGGATGCAGCTTGAAGCTGCACTGAAAATGATTGAGGCTGCTGGCCAAGGTGTAGTTGTATACCTGCGTCAAGAAGGGCGGGGAATCGGCTTGATTAATAAGCTGAAAGCCTACTCGTTGCAGGATATGGGACTGGATACAGTGGAAGCTAATGAGCGTTTGGGATTTCCTGCTGACTTGCGAGACTACGGTATGGGGGCACAAATGCTCATGGACTTGGGCATCAAAAAGATTCGCTTGATTACCAATAATCCTCGCAAAATTGCTGGAGTCAAGGGTTATGGATTGGAAGTAGTTGATCGCGTGCCATTGTTGATTGAGGCAACTGATTACAATTCCTATTATCTAGCGACAAAGGCGAAAAAGCTGGGTCACATGCTGTTACAGACTTATCTGGTGACAGTAGCAATCCACTGGCAAGATGACCCGGAAGTTGTAACGGAACGTTATGAACGCTTAGAAAAACTGCGACACTTAGCGAAAACTAACGATCTATTGTTGCAGGAAGAAGCGCGTCCTTTAGCGATCGCTATATTTGACGAGCCATCTCTAACAGTACACTTGGGTTTCGATCAGGCAAAAGTTGCTAGCTGTGATTGGTATCGCCAGGATGGTCATCCTTATATACAGGCAATCTTCCAAATTCTGGACAACCTAGCAACTTTGCCATACATCCAGAAATTAGAATTTCTAATTTCCTCTGGTTGCGATCCTTTGAGTAATTTACAAGTCCAACTAGATCGGCAGACATTCGCCGATGCTACACTGCCTTCATCAATTAGCGATCGCTTGGAGACACAGCAAATTTACAGCTTTAGCAAATAGCCACGTATTTACAGCAGTTTTCTATTTACATGAGGTACAAAGTTACGGGTTTTTAGGCAGAAGCCAGCAGTTAGAAACTGTTTATGTCTGATCTTAATTCCTGCATTTTGTACCTCAGTTACTTGCAAACTGCTGTATCTAGCGTTTCATGAGATTCTGATGTCATGTTTTTTGTGAAAAACTACATCAAAAGATGCGCGGCTAGGGATTATTTGGTACGACGGGGTTGTTAGGCTGTCTCGCCGTTTGCTGCTTGTGGCATTGATTTAATAGACCTGCCTTGAAAATAGAGGCTGAAACAACGCAAAATCGTTCCAAGATCATTTTCATTGTTCCTTGTGAGCGCAGCTCATGGAGTCTCTTGCAAAAATATATTTTTGTAAGAGAAGGAAAAGGTTAAAGGAAAAGGATTTTGAGTGTCTTAACCCTTTTCCCCTTCACCTTTACCCAGACTTTTGCAAAAAGTCTAATAATGAGTTGCCGACTTGCGATGATGCACAGCTGTAACGCCATCTTTATCTAACAATTTGCCATTCTCCACAGTCGCATAAACCAGCCAGTGGTCGCCAGATTCCATCCGGTTTTGTACGGAACATTCGAGATATGCTAGGGCATCCGTAAGTATAGGAGAACCGCTTTCAGCTTCTTCGGCGGCGACATCAGCAAATCGGTCTTGTCCTGGGCCAAAAGGTTTGAGGAAGTGCTTCATCAACCCCAAATGATTCCCCTCTTTGAGGATATTGAGGACAAATTTGTTTCCTGTATGCGTCAGTGTTTCTACTGCGCGGTCTTTAGCGACGGCGATGGTTAAACCGGGTGGACTAAAGCTGGCTTGAGATACCCAAGAAGCTAACATGGCACTGGAACGATCGCCTTCTTTGGCTGTGAGAACGCAAAGAGAACCGACAATCCGACCAACTGCTTGTTCTACTGTTGTTGCAGGAAGACTCTGCGATCGCACTTTTCTCGCTTTCCTCAGTGCTTGGGCAAAGTCGGTTCCAGCTTCTTCACACAATTGTAAGGTGGCATCGTCGGGTTTGAATTTTACGCGGATGGTATCAAAACCAAACCGATAGCCAGCATCTTTTAATTTACCTTCAATTAAATCAACCGCTTCCCCACTCCAGCCAAAGGAACCAAAAGCGCCAGCGAGTTTATTGTTAGTGGCGGTGGATAGGACAATTCCTAAAGCTGTTTGTACAGGTGTCGGTGCATGACCACCAAGAGTAGGAGAACCAATGATGAAACCACCGGCTTTTTCCACAGCCGCCCGGATTTCTTCTGGTTCAGTAAATTCGCAGTTAATCGATTCTACGGCAACGCCAGCTTTTGTAATGCCACGAGCGATCGCTTGGGCTAATGTGGCTGTATTCCCATACGCTGATGCATAAATTAACGCTACTGTCAAGTCAGCAGATGTTTGCTGTTGACTCCATTCTCGATAAGCTTTGGTCAGGTCGATTAAGCCATAGCGTACCAAAGGGCCGTGTCCATTGGCATACATTCGCACAGGAAAATCAGCAAGTTTATCCAGTGCTGTTTCAACTTGACGAGCGTGGGGAGCCATGAGGCAATCAAAATAATAACGCCGATCCTCGTTATATACTTCCCAACCTTCATCAAATACCTGATCTCCACAAACGTGCGCCCCAAATAACTTATCTGTGTACAGAATTTCTGTTTGTGGATCGTAGGTGCAAAGTTGATCTGCATAACGAGGATTGGGGGTGGGAATAAATTGTAAATTATGCCCGTTACCCAAATCTAGAGTTTCTTCGCCACGCATGACAAGAATTTGCAAATCTGGATTTTCCAGCGCCGCACGTAAATTTCTCGCCCCTGGATTAGAACACACAAAGGTAATTTGCGGGGCAATTTCTAACAAAGCTTTTAAAGTTGCAGCACGGTTAGGATTTACGTGTCCTAAAATTACATAATCTAAATCTTCAAGATGGAAACGTTGCTGTAAAGCTTCTAAATAAATTTGCGTAAATGTTTCCCCTGGAGGATCGATTATGGCAGTTTTCTCGCTTTCGATTAAATAAGAATTAGCAGTTGTACCTTTAGCAAGAGCATATTCAATTTCAAATCTCAGCCTTGACCAACTGCGCGATCGCAGGATTCTTGTATTTGTAGCAATCGGGAAAACTTGAACGTCACGGGGTTTATTTTTTGACATGGCTAAAACAAGAGTTATGAGTTATGAGTTACGAGTTATGAGTTGAAGAAAGTCGTTAATCTAAATTTTTTAACTTCCGTTGTACAGACGATATTTTTTGTCCAACTCGTCCCTACAACTCCTAATTTTTAACTTCTAACTCCTAACTCCTAACTCCTAACTTTTTAGTAGTGGTTGCCAACTTTACGGTGATGCACAGCAGTCAAACTTTCTGGTTTAGAAACCCGTCCGGCGTAAACTGTGCTATATACTGCCCAATGGTCGCCGCAATCCATTCTACTGATGACTTCGCACTCCATGTAGGCGAGAGCGTCGTTGAGGATGGGCGCACCATTTTCGGCTGGCTGAGTTCTCACACCTTCAAAACGATCTGCGCCAGGGGCGAACCGTTTCAAAAAGTGTTTCATTAATGGTTGGAAATTGCCTTCTTCTAAAACGTTGAGAACAAAGCGATCGCCTACTTGCATGAGTGATTCAATTGCTCGATCTTTGGCGACTGCAATGGAAAATCCCAATGGTTTGAAGCTGGCTTGAGCAACCCAAGAGGCTAACATGGCACTGGATACATCACCTTTTTTAGCAGTAATAATATACAGTCCGCCGCTAATTCTACCTAATGCTTTATCTAAGTCAGCACCAAGAGATTTCATGGCTTTGATGCTGCGATCGCGTGTTACCCATTGAGCTAAGTCAGTACCCGCTTCTTCACACAGCTTGTAAGTATTTTCTGTAGGCGTTTGTTTAATCCGAATTGCTGGAAAAACTGTTGTCAAACCCAAATTGCGGAATTTACTCAGCAAAGGATCTATTGGCTCATCATCGCCACCGCCAGTTTCAAACACGCCGATAGCTTGTTTTTCTTTAGCAGATCCTAAAACTGTGCTGAGTGCAGCTTGAATGCTCGCAGCGCCAGAAGCCGGAGGTAAACCAACGATTAGCCCAGCACAACGGCTAACTAGTTCTCGCAGCTCTTGTAAATCGACTTCAGATCCCAAATCGACAATTTCCACAGCGACACCGGTTTTACCGATACCATTGGCAATTGCTTGCGCGAGGCGATCGCTATATCCGTATTCGGAAACGTAAAATATTCCAACTACCGTTTCTGGCTTGGCTTGCGTTTGGCTCCAAGTGCGGTAACGTCCAACTAGTTCTTCTACATTGTGAGATAATAATGGGCCGTGTCCTGTGGCAATCATGTCGATCGTTTTCAGTTCCGCCATCCGCTTCAGGGCAGACAAAACCGAGCGGGCATTTGGCCCCATCAAGCAATCGTAGTAGTAATGAAAGTCTTCTTCAATCGCTGCTAAGTCTTCATCAAAGGTGCTATCTGAGCAGTAGTGCAACCCAAAAGCATCGCAGGTGTAGAGAGTTTTGGTTTTATGGTCGAAGCTGAAAATTGTATCGGGCCAATGTAAATTTGGAGCAATCACGAATTCAAATTCATGCCCATTGCCCAAATCTAAGCGATCGCCATTTTTCACAATCCGCCGTTTGAATGGCTGATGTACTAAATCCTCAAGAAACTGAATTGCCACTTTAGAACCGACAACGGTTATTTCTGGAGCCATTTGCAACAAATCTTTAACTAAACCGCTGTGGTCTGGTTCAGTGTGGCTGATAATTAAATAATCAATCTCTGTTGGGTTGATTAGTCCGGTGAGCGTATCAAAATATAGTTGACGAAACTTTTCATGGGAGGTATCAACTAAGGCAGTCTGCTCCCCGCGAATGAGAAACGAGTTATAAGTAGTACCGTTTTGCAGACCAAACTCAATATCGAAGCGATCGCGATCCCAATCCAAAGAGCGAATAGCCGTTGTCTCTTGAGCAATCTCTACAGTCTGTATGGTGAGCCGCTTTTCAGTTTTTTCGGTGAGTGCTACCATAACTCCCTCCTTGACACAATGAGTATTTCTTCCTCTTCTTTTATTGTGACACGGCTTGAATGTTAATTTTTATTAAAAAACCTATAGTTGACTTAAAAAAGTTAAAAGTGTGAAACCACAGAGGCACAAAGAGGAAATTTGGTTAGCTTTGGAAATTGGGAATTCTCGGCTGCATTGGGCATTGTTTATTGGCGAGACACTTTACTCAGCTTGGGATACCGACTATTTTCCTGAGTCTGTCATACAACATCTAGCTGAATGTCAAACCCTAGATGATTTATTGCTGGCAATTTCTCCACCCGATCAACAAGGTAATTTTCTCACAAATACTCCACCCCTTTGCGCTTTTGTCTCTCTGCCACCCTGTCCTGTCCTCCTCACCTCGGTAGTTCCCAGCCAAACTGCTATTTGGCAAACTTACCCAAATACTCGTGTTATTACTTTAGAGCAAATATCACTCAAGGGGATGTATTCCACACTAGGAATTGACCGCGCTTTAGCTTTGTGGGGTGCGGGAAAAACTTGGGGTTTTCCAATGTTGGTAATTGATACTGGGACAGCGCTAACTTTTACAGCTGCGGATGCTAATGAGTCTTTATTTGGAGGTGCAATTTTGCCGGGATTAGGTTTGCAATTTGCAACTCTCGATCAACAAACAGGACAATTACCATTAGTAGAAATGCAAAGTTTTCCGTCTCTACCACCACGTTTTGCTCTCAATACTAAAGAAGCAATTCAAAGCGGAGTAATTTACACATTATTAGCTGGCATCAAAGATTTTATTGAGGCGTGGTGGGATTTATTTCTTGATGGGAAGATTGCGATTAAAGGAGGCGATCGCACTTTATTACTAAATTATTTGCAAGCTTTATATCCTGAAATCGCAACACGTTTAATTGTGGAACCAAATTTGATTTTTTTGGGAATGCAGAAAATAGTAATGGAGAATAAGGAGTAGGAACCGAAGTTTTCACGGCAAAGAGACAATCCAAAGCCCAGATAGCATACAATTAAAAGAGAAGTTTATCCCTAAATAAACTATGCCCAAAAGTGTAGTAGATTGGCAACAAACCCTGAATGAGCTAGTTTAATTCGTTGAAATTATGACTTTTTAAAATACCTTGAATAAACTCCCGAATCTCGCTCGCCACAACCTCAGCACAAGACTCTGGCAAGTCATTTCCGGCATGGGCAATCATTTTCAACTCGACTTTTGGCATTAGTTGAGCATAAACACGACTTCTGGCTAAAGCATCTGGGGTATCTTGTCCACCTTGTAAAATAAAAACTGGGACATCTATCATGTAAAGCTGCTTTTGCAGTAATTCCGCCTCAATTTCTACTTGTCGCCGTTTGAAAAGTAACTGGCAACCTATGGGATACGGCAATAGCGCTTGACGCAACTGCAAGTCTTGTGTAATTTTTTCATGCCAACCCAGGATTTTAGTCAAAGGACTGAGCGATCGCAACAATTTAACTACTAATGGTGGATAATTCAATAATCGCCGCATCTTCTGGCAATACTCTTCTTGTCCTGCTATCTCTACGCCCTCTGGTGCTAGCAATACCACACCATCAACTTTCTCTGGATACTTTAAAGCATAGCTAGCAGCAATCCAACCCCCAAGAGAATGCCCCACTAAATATACTTTTTTTAGCTTCACAGCTTGCAAAAATTCAGCTAAACACTCAACTTGTAAATCTATCGAATGGTGGATATTAGGATTTTCTGATTCACCAAATCCTAACAAATCAGGTGCAAAACAATGAAAATCTTGTGCAAGGGATTCCATCACAGATAACCATTGACTGCTCTCATTCCAAGCACCATGTAAAAAAATTATAGGAGTTTTTTCACCGACTTCACGCCAGAATAGTAACCCTTGAGAGAGCTTTCTCCGAGAGTTACGGAATAGTGTATCCATTTTATTTAGTAGTTAACTTTTAGCATCATAATAAATAGTCATTAGTCATTAGTCATTAGTCAAATTACAAACCCAAAGGTGTGGTGCGATTCGTTTAGCGTCTCCTTGGGGGAGCCTCTCGTAAAGAAGATTCTTTAAATCATCACTTTAGTGGCAAATGACCAATGACAAATGACAAAATATTATTATGCCAATGTTGTCAAGCCATTCAAGTAGTCTTGCAACTGCCGAGTATGGTCGTGAGACATCTTTTCTGAAGGTAGTAAACAGGGAGAGAAAGCTTGGATTTCCATGACTTCTAAAGTGTCTTGAATCTCCATTGTCCCATGCACCTCGGCTTCAACCACAATACAAATTGAATGGATTCTGGGATCGCGGTCTGGTGCAGAGTAAACTCCTACCAAACGATTAATTTTCACCAATTCTAGCCCAGTTTCCTCGATCAATTCCCGACGTACTGTATTGGGAATATCTTCTCCCCAATCCACAATCCCTCCAGGCAATGACCAAAGACCATTGTCACGCCGCCGGATCAGTACAATCCGACCATCCGGTAAAATTGGGATGATACTAGTGCCAGTAATGGGATGACGAAATATTATACCCAATACTGTTTGTCCAATACGCCATAAGCTACGTGTGGACTCTACAGCTGCCGGAAAAAAAGCAATAACGTTCAATCTTCAAAGTTTTGTGTTGTATTCTATAGGTCCCTACCACTTACATAACTCAACTAATAAAAATTTTGTTGAGTTTTGTTTTATACAAAAATGTTTGTGGTTTGAGATTTTATTCT
>NZ_JAVRCI010000050.1:0-52659 GCF_034530835.1 Nostoc sp. DedQUE12b
TATGTTATCTAAAAGAATCTTACCGTGCTTAGATGTGAAGGCGGGACGGGTTGTAAAAGGAGTTAACTTTGTTAATCTTCAAGATGCAGGCGATCCGGTAGAGCTGGCCAAGGTTTACAACGAAGCCGGTGCTGATGAATTAGTATTTCTGGATATTACAGCTACTCATGAAGACCGAGCTACAATTTTAGATGTGGTCTACCGCACTGCTGAACAGGTCTTTATTCCATTGACTGTAGGTGGTGGCATTCAATCCTTAGAAAATGTTAAAGCTTTGTTACGGGCGGGCGCAGATAAGGTTAGTATTAATTCTGCGGCAGTGCGGGAACCAGACTTGATTAATCGGGCCAGTGATCGTTTTGGTAATCAGTGCATAGTTGTTGCTATTGATGCCAGACGCAGAACTAACCCGGAGAATCCAGGTTGGGATGTGTATGTGCGGGGTGGCAGAGAAAATACAGGCTTAGATGCCCTATTGTGGGCACAGGAAGTTGAAAAACGGGGGGCCGGAGAACTGCTAGTCACAAGTATGGATGCTGATGGAACCCAAGCTGGGTACGACATTGAGATCACACGGGCAATTGCCAATGCTGTAGAAATTCCAGTTATTGCTTCTGGTGGTGCAGGTAATTGTGAACATATCTACACAGCCCTAACTGAAGGCAAAGCTGAAGCCGCATTACTCGCATCACTGTTACATTACGGACAATTAAGCGTAGCAGAAATTAAAGCTTACTTGCGCGATCGCAACGTGCCAGTCAGAACATTCTGTTGATCCACTATTACTCATTTAATGACATCCATCTAAGGTTAAACACACTTCCTGAAAAGGGTGTTAATATTATTTTACAAGTATTAACAAATATTAAAAAATATGTTGCTTCCTATATTACTTTTTGATGTAGCCTTGGTAGCGTGGTCACTGCACTTAATGGAAAAAGCCTATGAGAGTAAAGAATTTTCTCTAATGTTGGCTGGTACATTGGTCGCTCTGGCTGCTGCTGCCATGTTAGTAGTTTACTTTTTGATGGGGCATTGTATGACCTATTTGTTGCAAGTATCCTAGAGAGTGCTGAGTGTCAGAAGAGATATTTAAAATTTAGTTTCCAGAAAGCTTGACAACGTAATAATAACTAAGTAATTGTATAGCTGATTTTAAGAAAATGTTTTAAAAGTAGCACAAAGTATAATTTTTGCCTTCTTGACTACGGTAAATACAACTAAAAACCAAGGTTATCGCTACATACTTAAATACTTGGCTGTGCTAATTATGAGAGCAAAATACTCTTTTAAAACATCCTCTAAGGGGTTATAGCGCAGTTGGTAGCGCACCTGTACATTCACAAATTTAGATTTCGCAATCGATTTCGGCGTTTGAGTAAGGATTATGAGTTGTACACAGAGTTAAGTGAAGCAATGATTTATGGCTCATTGATTCGTCTGATGGTAAAGCGAATTGCACCTTAAGCTTTTCTTGACGAATCAGATATAAGCATAAATATGGCTAACCAAACCTTATTGATCCATCACTTTTTGAGTTTGACTTTGTGGAGTAATTCATCTTTAATCCGGTTAAGAATTGAACTCTCATCCAAGTTTGCCAAAATCCGATTAATTACTGCTTTCGGGCCATCAGGCCCCCAAGTTGCGCCATTGGCTAAATAAACTTTGGTAACTTGTCCAATACCGTAAGAAGAAACACCAGCTACTCCTCCTTGGGTAATTGCTACCGATATATAAGGGCCTAGTGCAATGCCACCCGTAGCTGTTGCAGAGATCCCAAGTAAAGTTTTTAATCCACTCAAGCCTAGATTTGCTAACAATTCACTAGCACCGATACCGCCCATACTCAGGGCAATTTTTTGTAGCAATTGTACAGCCCCGGCTTCCGTCATAGAGAAGCCATAGAGTTTAGATAAACCCAAAATCAGAGCAATATCAATTACCACACTACTCAGAATATCTACCACAGTTACAGGATTGAGTGCGATCGCTAATGCTTTAGTCATCACAGCCTTCCAAATCAACTGATTGGCATTCTGTTCCCGAATCATCAGTTTTCGTTCTATCAACTGCTCATTTACGATATCGGCATAAAGCATAGTATTAAGGGCAACCAAGGCTTTGCCCTCACGATGCAGAATTTCTAATATTTTCAGCTTCAGTTCCTCGACTTGGGCATTCCCTATACGCAACTGTATGCCCCTCGTACCATCAGGGCGACGAATCGCTGTCTTCACCAATGGCGATGCCGCAGCCATCACAATTTCTAGAGGTGTGAGCAATTCCCGCACTCTTTCATCTCGGATTTTGTGATAAATTGCCATCCGGTCTGCTTCTGGATACTGGTCTACCTTGTTAAATACCAGAACGATCGGTTTACCTGCTTCCCGCAACTGAGAAAGGGCGGCGTATTCCAGCTTTGTCATGTCGCCAGATATCACAAACAGAATCAAATCTGCTTGTTTGGCAATCTGTTCAGCTAAGGCGGCGCGGGTTGCACCATCTACCTCGTCTAACCCAGGAGTATCAATTAATTCTACCTGGGATTGACCTACACCAGGAAGAGTGACACGCAAAGCACGTTCATTTTCCCCAATCGCCTCCTCAGTAATACTCCAATTAACTCTTTGTGCAGCACGGGTGACACCGTGCAGTGGCCCAGTTTCAAATACTGTTTGCCCAACCAAAGCATTGAGTAGCGAAGACTTACCACGTCCCACCATGCCAAAAGCCGCAATCTGTACTACCATGCGGTCTAACTTGCCCAGCATGGTTTCCAAATCAGCAATTTCCGCCTCTAACCCAGTTTTTTCCTGGGGAGTGAGGTCAAGATTGGCTACCAAGTTTCGCAGCGCCGTTTGTGCTTGTTTATAGTTCAGTTCCGTCTGAATGTCTTCAAAACTGAAAATAGCACTATCCAGTTCTTCCTCCCAGCTGAGAGAATTTGCGTCAGTGTTAGCGGAATCGCTTTGATGAGGTTCAGGCACGGGCAATGTCGAAGTCATATCAATTTGAGATTGAAAATTTGGGATTTTTAAATTAGCCCTGTCTCTTATCCTAGTTATTTTTAACAGAGGTTTGTGGAGATGAGGGAGCAGGGGAGGCAGAGAAGCAGAGGAGAATAACTACTGACAAATGACCAATGACCAATGACTAATGGCTAACAAAAAGTCATAAACTGAAAAATGCATCTAATATAACGCGTTAGGATCTTGACTAAATTACCTGTGCGGAAAATCGTTATTGCCGGCAACTGGAAAATGTTCAAAACCCAGGCAGAAACCCAGGAGTTTTTACAAGGATTTCTGCCCCACTTAGAGGAAACCCCCCAAGGGCGAGAAGTGATATTGTGTCCTCCTTTCACTGATTTAAGTGTTTTGTCCAAGACCTTGCACGGTAGCCTCATCCAACTGGGGGCACAAAATATCCATTGGGAAGAATATGGAGCCTATACGGGTGAGATTTCTGGCCCGATGCTGACAGAAAGTGGTGTGCGCTTTGTGATTGTCGGTCATAGCGAACGGCGGCAATATTTTGGGGAAACGGACGCTACCGTTAATCTGCGCCTCCGAACAGCTCAAAGGTTTGGTTTGACTCCAATTCTTTGTGTTGGCGAAAGCAAACAACAACGAGATGCGGGAGAAACTGAATCACTGATTGCTCTCCAACTCGACAAAGCCTTGGTAGATATCGATCAGGATAATTTGGTGATTGCCTACGAACCGATTTGGGCGATTGGCACGGGTGACACTTGTGAAGTAGAGGAAGCTAATCGAATAATTGGCTTAATTCGTAGCCAGTTGACTAATCCGAATGTATCAATTCAATATGGCGGTTCAGTCAAGCCGAATAATATTGATGAGATTATGGCTCAACCAGAAATTGATGGCGTCCTCGTGGGAGGAGCAAGTCTAGAACCTGAGAGTTTCGCTCGGATTGTGAATTTTAAATCAGTGTGATGTGCTTTTTTCTCGTTCCCATGCAGAGCATGGGAATGCCTAATGTAGATTTATGCCAAGGAACTTGATAATTCGAGGACACTGTTTCAATTGGGGACAGCGGACTTATTTGATGGGCATTTTAAATGTAACGCCCGATAGCTTTAGTGATGGGGGTGAGTTTAACACTTCCTCTGCTGCTTTAATACAGGCGCAAGCACTGGTGGCTGCTGGTGCTGACATCATTGATGTGGGCGGTCAATCAACTCGACCAGGGGCAAAGCAAATAACTCTGGTGGAGGAACTTGACCGAGTACTATCGGTATTACAGGTGCTAAGACCAGAGATTTCAGTCCCGATTTCTGTAGATACAACCCGTGCTGCTGTGGCCAAGGCATCTGTAAAAGCTGGAGCGGATATTATTAATGATATTTCTGGCGGTACTTTTGACTCAGAAATGTTGGCAACAGTGGCAGAGTTAGGTGTGCCGATGATTTTAATGCACATCCGGGGAACACCACAGACAATGCAACAACAGACTGATTATCAAGATTTGCTTGGTGAGATTTATAGTTTTTTGGCTCGGCAAATTGAGGCAGCAACTACTGCGGGTATTGACCGGGATAAAATTATTATCGATCCTGGTATTGGTTTTGCTAAAAACTATGAGCAAAATTTAGAAATTTTTCGCAGCTTGCGATCGCTCGCACCACTCAACTGTCCTATCTTGGTAGGAGCATCCCGTAAAAGTTTCATTGGTCGCATTTTAAATCAACCAGATCCCAAAGCACGAGTTTGGGGAACGGCAGCAGCTTGTTGTGCTGCTATTTTTAATGGCGCTGATATCCTCCGAGTTCACGATGTTCAAGAAATGCGCGATGTTTCATTAGTCGCCGATGCCCTATTGAGACAGGCTACACAGCATAACTCTTAAGTGTTACCGTTCTTCGATTTTTTTGCCGTTACCTTCTTGATTTACTGACTCGGCTATCAACTCCTGAAACATTTCACTTGAGTTAGCTGGGTCTACAAAGACAATTTTGGCATTACTGCTCTCACCAAGTTTTTGGCTAGCATCTACGTAATCTTGAGCCACAAGATACCGCAGAATGTCTCTACTATCGGGATTGGAACGGAGAGCTTGAGAAATGATTTGCACTGAAGCCATAGTTCCTTCTGCTTTCTTAATCGCAGCTTCCTTTTCCCCTTCTGCTTCGGTAATCAGTGCCCGTTTTTTGATGACGGCAGCTTGTTCCTCTTCCCTAGACTTTCGCACACTATCAGGTAGAGTAATTCTCTGAATATCTAACCGGAGAATCTCAACTCCCCAATCTGCCGTTACATGATTCAACTGATCTAAGATAGCTGAGTCCATCTCTGCTCTAGAGACGTTGGTCTGTTCTAGGGTATTTTGGGCAATGATTTCTCGGAGCGTAGTTGTGGTTATCTGTGTTAATGCCCCTTGCAGATCCTCAATCGCGTAAAAGCTTCTCTCGATATCTCGAATACGCCAGTATACAATAGCATCCACTTCTACGTAAATATTATCTTGCGTGATCACATTCTGAGGTTTGATGTCTGTAAACTGCTCTCGTGTAGTATCTTCCATCACAATCTGATCGACCAAGGGAACAATAAAGTTCAGCCCCGGCTTAAGTTTTCGATGATACCGCCCTAAGCGTTCGACTAGGGCTTCATTTCCTTGATTAATCAGTTTTGCAGAACCTAATGCATAACCTATAAGGGCTAAAACTATAGCAATAATTGGCTCCATGTATGCTCCTATTCAGCTTTGGGGAGAATTTAGTGTCAAAGATATGCTACTAGCTTGTCATATCTTTGAGTTTAATGTTTTGAGTCTGTAATTTTATCAACACCGGCAGCGATGTCGAGTCGCTGCATGTTTTGTACATATTCTCTAAGTAAGACTGTTTTGCGGAATGCGATCGCTATTAAAGCACCTTGATAAAACCCTGGCAAGGACTAATTGATGTAATCAACATTACTTGTACTGGCATTTTCAGACAGCCTGGAATTCTATTCAGTATATTTACGTAAAAAAATTATATTTAGGTAAAAATTTGGCAAGATATAAAAACCCTACTATAATCGGATAAAAATTAGCTTGGGCTATTAAAAATATCAAAATATTATGAGTAGATTGTTAATCAAACTTATAGGTTTAATTCTACTTTTTACAGGATTATACTTTTTTGGTCAAAACATCATATTTGTTAGTGGTTACTATTCATATTTTTACCGTAGCTTGCCGGCTACAGCTTCAGTTTTAGCAACAATGACAGGTATATTTGCATTAGTCTTTTTTCAAAGAGAAACTGGTAACTTGGGATGGATTTTTTTAGGCATTGGCATAGTACTAATTTTCTTAAGCGGTGGAGTTATTTTAAAGCCTACTAGCTTATGGAATTTCATAATTGCTTTTACAGCATTAGCAACTGGATATAAATTACTAAATGAGGGCAGAATAAACTTTTAAAATCTGTTTTCATCATGTATCTTAGTAACTAAGATTACATTATTCTCCAGTTCAAAGTACAGTCAAAAAAATTTACTATTATCATTTCCCCATCTTCTCTATTGGTTCTGAGAGTGCATGAGGGCACTTAAATTAACTTTTAGTTAAGTACCGATTTCAAGAGCCAGAAGCACACATAACCCGCCTCAACCGGACGAATAGCCTCTTAATCATGACTTTAGCTCAGAGGAGTTTTACTAAGGTGGAGGGTAATATTAGAATGGAAACTATTGATAATGAGGAAAAGGGAAGAATGACCCAGGTGGTTCTAGGAGAGAACGAAGGAATAGACTCAGCTTTGCGTCGGTTTAAACGCCAGGTTTCCAAAGCTGGGATATTAGCTGATGTGAAATATCATCGGCACTTTGAAACACCAATAGAAAAACGCAAACGTAAGGCAGTGGCAGCTAGACGCACAAGACGTTTTAAATAAACCTATTTGGTGTGATATCGGCGTTGCTTGAGGTTATCACCGAAAACAGGCAATAGCAAAAGCGCCATTATTCATACAAACATTAAGCAAAGTCTGCCGCACCGATAATTAGGGTATAAATGAGTTACTTTTCCTATACTTAGAGCGCGTTAGAGACTTTATCTTGGTTAGATGGAGCAAGCTAAAATCGCTGCCCATCAACCAAAATAAGCGCCTTTAAACATTGGTTAGCTTTCTTTAATCAGCTGATAGGACAGTATTCATCCAGCCCTAAGACTCAGAATTATTAATGGTGCGGCTATTACAAACATTCATCGCCTTTTCTACTCCCTGCTTGAGACTTAGTTCAATACACTCAACTACGAACTGAAGTACAAGAGACATCTGCTGATTTTCGGCAGCGGAAAATCGCCCCAGCACATGAGAGATAGCACCAGAATCATCGTTATTAGCTGCATCTTTGGGTTTACCAATACCGATTCGCAAACGGGGAAAGTTTTGGGTATTCAGATGTGCGATCGCACTTTTCATGCCGTTATGTCCCCCAGCCGAACCAGATAAGCGCAAACGAGTTTTTCCCAAAGGCAAATCCATATCGTCGTAAATTATCAACACTGACTCAGGCGGCAATTTATACCAACTTGTCACTGCCTGTATTGCTTGTCCTGAGCGATTCATATAAGTTAACGGCTTTAGCAAGCGAATCTTACCTCCACCTGGAACCATACCCTCGCCATACTCACCCTGAAACTTGCGGTTTTCTGTTAAGGAAATGCGCCAAGAACGAGAGAGAGTTTCTAAAGCAGCAAAACCAATATTATGGCGCGTTTGGTCATACTTAGCTTCTGGATTCCCTAATCCGACGATTAGTTGTGGAATTACCAAAGCTGGTTGCGTAACAGCTTCTGTCATTTTGTCTACAGTCAATTGATATTCATCACTCTTCTAGTAATACGCCTTGGGAACTTGGTGGGGTAAAGGGTAAAGGTTTTTTATCCCTTACCCTTTTCCCTTTACCCTTTACCCAACCTCCACCTAACATTTTTGGGTTGCCAGACTACTAGTAATGAAGGGTTTGTAGTAAGCACTTTAGTGCTTAGGGATTGCCAAGAAATAAATTATCCAATCTTGTGGGGTGGGCGTCTCGCCCGCCCTTGGTTATGGGCGGACAAGATGTCCACCCCACAAGAAAAATTGTATGTTTTTGTATTTGGAAGTCCCTTAGAAAATAAGGACTAAAGTCCTTACTACGAACTCGACAAACTACTAGCTAGATTGGGAAGAACTAGCGGTATCCTGCTCAGATTTAGCAGGGTGGATTTGCTTAGGTTCCAATTCAGCAGTAGTCTGTACAACTTCTTCTAACTGTTCTGCTTCTTTTTGAAACTCGTTTTGAAACTCCTTGGAAGCTTCTTGAAAACTACGAATTGTTTTCCCCACACTCCGACCGATCTCTGGTAGCTTTTTTGGGCCAAAGATTAACAGCGCCACTACCATAATTACAGCCATTTCCGGCAGACCGATACCAAATATATTCATTTTTTGTCTCCTGTAAACTCTAAAACCACTACAGAAACTCACATATATAGTTAGTCTAGTCGGAAATCGCAACTCACAAAAAAACCCGGAAGAACCGGGTGAAACTTAACTTGTTATCCAAACTCGCTCGCTGTGTATGTGTTAGCGTCCTAAACTGCGCCAATCGACAAATACATCCTGAACCAACAGTGTTTTATTGTAAAGTTGCAGAATAATCAGCAGAAACACGAAAAATAGCCCTATAAAAACAGCCATCACAGGGGTAGTACCCCAACCTGGAGCCACTTTCCCATACTCAGAGTTCAGTGGTTTCAGGATATCTCCCAACCTAGTCCTTTGTGCCATAGTTCACCTAAGATTACTTGCCAAAGCTTTTTTTAATCTTCTGTAATATTCTATAAGAATAGCACTCATCATCTATCTCTCTATTATGGAACCCGCAATAGTTCTTAGCATTTCTGTGGCTGCCGTGGTGATTGCCATCACTGGAGTTTCGATTTATACCTCCTTTGGTCCTCCTAGCAAGGAATTGAACGATCCGTTCGATGACCACGAAGATTAAAAGAGTCATATCATGTCCGCAGCGTGAATTTTTGGTGCGATGTCTACGATGGTCACTGAGCGACTGGTGAGCGGAGTCGAACTATGTCGAAGTGCGGGCTACACCTACGTAGACAAGCATTGCTGTTGCTGGTCGGAGTTTCCTCGATGAGCGATTAGCGTGTGGGGTGAAATGACTATGGCAATCATAACTAATTACCCAGACATTATATTTAAAGTGCGTTACGGCTTAAGCCTTAACGCACACTACTTTGGACGTTTTTTAATTGCAAGTCCCTAATGGGTTGCCACTACCTCTCCTTCTAGACGAACCAGTCGGTCTGCCAAAAGTTTCTCAAGGTCTTCTAGGGACTTGGTGAAACCTTTAATACCTTCGTCTAGTTTGTCAGTTGCCATACGGTCAGCAGCGTGCATCTTGTCATAGCTAGCTTTGTCAATGGATATCTTTTCGATTTCCAAGTTTGCTGCCTTCGCAGGGTCAAGTTTGCGTGGCAGTTCTCCAACGGTTGCTTGCAATTCAGCCAAAAGCGACGGCGAAATGGTCAGCAAATCACTACCTGCAACTTCAGTAATTTCACCAACGTTACGGAAACTAGCTCCCATAACTTCGGTTTTATAGCCGAATTTCTTGTAGTAGTTGTAGATTTTGGTGACAGACAAAACTCCTGGATCTTCGGCTGCTGGGTAGCTATCGCGTCCGGTATCTTTTTTGTACCAGTCAAGAATCCGACCGACGAAGGGAGAAATTAGGGTGATCCCGGCTTCTGCACAGGCGATCGCTTGGTGAAGACCAAATAACAAGGTAAGGTTACAGTGAATACCTTCTTTCTCTAAAATTTCCGCAGCGCGAATACCTTCCCAAGTGCTGGCGATTTTAATTAAAACGCGATCGCGGCCAATTCCAGCAGCTTTATACTGAGCAATTAATTCCCGTGCCTTCGTGACGGTAGCTTCGGTATCGTAGGACAAGCGAGCATCCACTTCTGTAGATACACGGCCAGGAATGATTTGCAAAATCTTTAATCCAAAAGCAACTGCCAAACGGTCAAAAGCTAGAGAAACTATCTGTGCTTGGGTGGCTCCGGCTCCAGCATCTTTCTTCGCTTGGAGTAAAGTTTGATCGACAATTTCCTGATATTCTGGCATCTGCGCCGCAGCAGTAATCAGCGAAGGATTGGTGGTAGCGTCTTGGGGCTTGAACTTTTCAATTGCCTGGATATCCCCTGTATCTGCGACTACAACAGTCACTTGTCGCAATTGTTCCAGTAAATTCTTAGACATAAAATACTCCGTGATGAATGTTACAGGATTTACTTATTCCCCACCAAATTAGTGCTGAGTGCTGAGTGCTGAGTGCTGAGTGAGAAGTTAAGAGTTATTTATTTCCTTGTCTCCTTAGTCTCTAGTCCCCAATCACCAGTTTCCAGTTTCCAGTTCCTTCAATTCTGATTCTGGGAATTTTTCTTAATCATTGCCCAATTTTGCTTACTATCTTCAGCCACAGCCTTATTTTAAGTGCCTTATGCCGAAATTGGCTGTCCAATGGAATGCACTTTAATTAAACTAGTTGTTCCTGGTTTACCAATTGGAACACCAGAGGTAATAACTACTTTATCACCCTTGTTTGCTAGACCCATGTCTACAACTGTGTTCACCACATTGGTAAACATCTCTTCGGCATTGTGGACTGGTGGGATGAGCAAAGCTTCCACACCCCAAGAAAGTGCTAGTTGGCGATAAGCGGTGATGTCAGAGGTTAGGGCAATAATAGGGGAAGTCGGCCGATATTTAGAAACCATTCTCGCCGTACTTCCTGATGAAGTGTTACAAAGAATTGCCCGTGAGCCAGTTTCATAAGCGATGCGACAGACGGATTCTGCCACAGATTCGGTAACGCTGAGACTGCCTGCTTCATGACACCAAGCGTGTTTGCTACCCTCATCTAGAGCTTGTTCTGTCCGCACGGCAATGTTGTGCATCATCTGGACGGCGGCAATGGGATATTGTCCGACAGCTGTTTCACCAGAAAGCATTACCGCGTCTGTTCCATCCAAGATAGAGTTAGCAACATCGGTTGCTTCGGCGCGGGTGGGGTCAGGAGCGCTAATCATCGACTCTAGCATTTGGGTGGCTGTAATCACCGGCTTGCCAGCACGATTGCAACGGCGAATAATATCTTTTTGAATTAAGGGTACTTCATGAATTGGCACTTCTACCCCTAAATCGCCACGGGCAATCATAATCGCGTCGGCAACTTTTAGAATGGAATCAAAATTTTCTACTGCCTCTGCTCTTTCGATTTTGGCAATTAAGCGAATCGAAGCGCCAGCCGCTTCAATCATCCGCTTGGCAGGTTCTAAATCTTGTGGCGATCGCACGAAGGACACCGCTACCCAGTCTACACCCAACTGAATCCCAAAGCGCAGATCGAGCAAGTCTTTTTCGGTGATCGAACTAACAGGTAAAGGAGTTTGTGGTAGGTTTACTCCTTTGTGTGTAGAAATTAACCCGCCAATTTTTACTTGTGCGCGAATGCGATCGGCATCGCGATCGGTAACTATCAATTTGACGCGACCATCATTAATCAAAATTGGTTCACCTGGTCGCACCATTGCGAACAAAGTCGGCAATGGTAAGGGTAGTTCGTCGATACTCTCACCCTTTTCTTGCAAAACAAAGGTGACTTCAGTACCAGCTTCTAAATTTAAGCCTTCCGGTGGTAAAGTTCCCAAACGAATTTTAGGGCCACATAAGTCTTGCATAATGGCGATCGGCTTTTGCAACTCAGTACTAATCTGCCTAAGATAGTGAGCCGTTTGGGCGTGGAATTCATAAGCTCCGTGGGAAAAATTCAGCCGTGCCACATTCATTCCAGCTTTTACCAAGGCTTGCAGCTTTTCAGGTGCAGATGTAGCCGGGCCAACAGTACAAATGATTTTGGTTCGACGCATAGGGATTGGAGGTTGAGGATTAACCTGCAAATTTGGATGCTTTGAGCGTAGGCGTAGCCCGCACTTCGACATAGTTCGACTCCGCTCACCAGTCGCTCAGTGACCATCGTAGACATCGCACAAAACATCCAAATTCACACGTGCTTCATATCACTGGTTTGCTAAATAAAAATACTAGATTCCGTTTTATTTTCGGAGTATTTACCATTTGGCCCAAATCCCAAAAATCTCTAGTCAAGAGTCAGCAGTCAAAAGCTAATGACTAATGACTAATGACTAATGACTAATCAAACCACAGCCGCTGTCGAGGCGAGTTTTTCCTTCTGTGACATAGACAACATCAGGTCAATCACGCGATTTGAGTAGCCCCACTCGTTGTCATACCAGGCTATTACCTTGAAGAAGTTAGAATTCAACTCAATCCCAGCACCTGCATCGAAGATACTAGAATGGGTATCGCCTTGAAAATCTGTGGAAACTACTTCTTCATCTGTGTAACCCAAAATACCTGCTAGAGAACCTGCCGCAGCCTCCTTCATAGCAGCACGGATTTCCTGATAACTGGTGGCTTTGGCTGTTTTAAAAGTTAAATCAACCACAGAGACATCGGGAGTCGGAACTCGTAATGCCATCCCAGTTAACCTGCCCTTCAATTCTGGTAAAACCAGTGCTACGGCTTTCGCTGCGCCTGTGGAGGAGGGAATAATATTTTGGGATGCACCTCGACCACCCCGCCAGTCTTTTTTGCTGGGGCCGTCTACAGTTGGCTGAGTGGCAGTCATAGCATGAACTGTGGTCATCAACCCTTCAGTCAACCCAAAATTATCATTAATCACCTTAGCTATGGGAGCTAGACAGTTTGTAGTGCAGCTTGCATTGGAAACAATGATATCTTTACCAGGGTCAAATAGGTGATGATTGACACCCATTAACAGGGTAGTAACTCTATCTGGATCTTTGGTGGGAGCGGAAATTACCACTCGCTTTGCACCTGCCTTTAGGTGGTTTGCAGCTCCTTCGTAGTCAGTGAAGAGTCCGGTAGCTTCCACGACATAATCTGCACTTAATTTACCCCAAGGTAACTCTGCTGGATTCCTAACTGACACACAAGGAATGAAATGTTCGTCAATCAGGATGCCGTCTTCCTTGGCTTCAACCTTGTGCTTTAATTGACCGTGGGTTGAGTCGTACTTTAATAGATAAGCGAGGTTATCTGGTGGTACTAGATCGTTAATGCCCACAAACTCAATGTTGGGATTATCGATGCCAGCACGAAGCACAAGTCGCCCAATTCGACCAAAGCCATTGATACCAACTTTTAATTTAGTCAAAATTAAACCTCCCGTTGTGGAAGTTGAACAAAAGGAGAAAGTTAAAAGTCAAAATAGATTGCCTTTTACTCTTTACTCTTTGATCCTGACAGTCTCAGTCAGCTAAGGCATATTTACTTGGCATATTTTAAGGATTGGGCATTAGAAGAGGCAGAGGTGCAGAGGGGGGAAACTGACTGCAACTTCTTTCTTGCTCCCCTGCTCCCCTGCTCCCCACTCCTCAATTCAAGTGGGTTGGACAAACCGCTTAATTTCACCACAGGCAATATAAGACTTGCCATCTGGTGCGGTTTTGACTTCATCAACGACGTAAAGCATTCCTTCTTCGCGAACCGATCGCGGAAAACGCATATTCCAATCCGGTTCATATCCGTCGGAAACCACCCTAGCACGTAGTTTGCTGCCATCTTTGACACACTGAACTAAAATACTGTCCCCTACACTGTCAGTTGTGGGCAGATCGGCAGCACTGGCAGGTCCTTTGGAAGCTTTACCTGTGTTAGCTCGATTGGATTGTCTAGGGGCAACGAAGATATCTGTTTCACCAGGTTGAGCAAAACGGGTAATCTTACTACGTACCCGATAGAAAGTAGCATCGCTTGAGAGTTCCAATCCTTCAACGACATAGCGCGCCCCTTCGGCACGAATGGCACGAGGAAACTGGATGTTCTTGGTTGAATCGTAGCCTTCAGACATGACCTTGACCCGCAGTTTACCTCCTTCACGAACGCAGTGCAATTCAACACCTGAACCGACTTCATTCACAATGGGCATGGCGTACACTTCATCGCCAGTAGTGACACCGCGACCTACCAAATCGCTGCGATTGCGCGTCATCGTTTGGTAAGTCTGATCCCGCATCTCTTTCCGCCCGGCATTGCCTAGAGCTTTTTGAGCAATCCGACTAGCAAAATACTCAAGCTGATCGATTTCTTCAGCAATTTCAAAATTCTCATTCAACCCTTTATCTCGCAAATCTTTCACAAGCGATCGCAGGGTTTGTTCAGCTTCCTGATGCTTGCCCTGTTCAGCGAGATTAAGGCTAGTCTCTTTGGCCTTAGCAATGGTAAGGCGACTCAGTTCCAGAATGATATGGCTGGTAGCAGCAAAAGCTGCTTCCTCAACAGTGCCAACTTTGGCGACGACATCGACTGTACCTGAAACGCATTGAATGCGGTCATCTTGCACAACATCGGCGCTGTAATGCAGCTTCATCACAGGTAAATCACCAACTTGAGCGCTTGATATCCCCAGACTCAAACCGAGAAGTTTATCTTCGCCCTCGTAAAGCTCTCCCAAGGTGATGACAGTTTGACCTGCATCATTCTGGCTAACTTTAGCCAGACTTAAGGTATCAACCAAGCTGACACCATCGGCCAATTCAAGTGTCACCTTCAGGTTCTGTCCTACTACTGCTCTAAGACTGTCTAGCTCAATACTAAACACTTCAGTTGCTTCGTCAATGCTCTGAATGAAATAGAAGTTGCCCGTGGCTGCCCTTGCCATCCCAATCAGCAGGTCTTCGTTGAAACCCTGAGCAAAACCTAACGTAGTTGTGATAATGCCTTCCTCAGCTTTTTGCCCTGCTGTCGCCGTCAGTATTTTGGGGTCTTGAATGCCCATATTGGCGTGACCATCGGTAAGCAGAAGAACACGGTTGATTTTTTGCGGATCGAGTCGCGTCTTCACGTGTTCGCAGCCTTTGAGCCATCCCCCCGATAAGTTGGTAATACCGCCTGCTCTCACTTTGCGGATGGAATTTTTCAGTGCGGATTTGTTAGTCACAGCTTGGGGTGGCACAACACTGTCCACTTCATCGTCGTAAACAACTACTGAAAGAATGTCATCTGGCTCAAGTTGATCTACCACAGACTCAGCAGCTTTGAGTGCGTGATGCAAGGGAGCGCCTGCCATAGAGCCGGAACGGTCAATTACAAGCGAAAGGTTAAGGTTACGTCGAGGAGATTTAGCTATGTCAGCACGAAAACGTAGCAGAATATTAGTCTTTAATGAAGATCCTGCGGCGAGGATAGACTGGTCAAATTCGTAACTTGTCTTAATCATTTTTTATATCCCTTAGAATTGTCTTTTATCAGCTACAAGCCTTGTAATACATAAACAGTAAATGCTTTATTTAGTTTACCCAGAAATAAGTTTAGTCAGTACAAAAATTGAATCTAATGTAAAATTTTATAGTTTTAGTATCTTGCCAGCGTAGACAAAGCCCGTCGTAGGCATTCTCGACTCTCCGGTACTGAAAGGCGATCGCACTGGTCATTATTGCGGGAAACTGTAAGCAGATATATTAGGAGAGGAGAACCTAATGAGTTGGACTAAAGTTCTTGCAGCCGATGCACTTTCCCCAGGTACGCGAGAAGTGGTGAAAGTTGGCAACCGGAAAATTCTGCTTTTGAATCACGAAAATCAGCTTTATGCTGTAGATAACAACTGTCCCCACTTAAAATTACCGTTGAAAAGTGGGAAAATCACTGAAAGTGGGGCAATAGTTTGTACCTTCCATCGCAGTGCATTTGACCTGCGGACTGGTGAGGTACAAGGATGGTGTGCCTGGCCACCTGGTGTAGGTAAGGTACTCTCGTTGGTTTCACAACAAAAAGCATTGCCAGTATTTCCAGTTCGTGTGGAAGAAGGCAGTATCTGGGTTGATGTCCAAGAGGAATAGCACTCTCTGCCTGAATTGATACCATTTCTTTGTGAAGCTGCATATCTTTACCCTTGGCTACGCCGTCTCCCAAAGCATCAGGGGATTAACAAGAGGGTCTTTTATATGCATCTTTGTACAGAATTAGTATTACCGAAACAGTGCTAAGTAAAAAAACAATAAAAACCCCAGCCGATGAGTTTAGCTGGGGTTTCTATTAAGATTTACCTATTTCAGAGAGATAGGAACTATTGAATGAGAAAATAGAACCTCTTCTCAAGTAGTTTGAACACTTTGCTATGATGTAATATTGGGTTGTGTGTTACCATTGCCAGCTTCTATAGAAGCTGTAGCACTTTGAGCTTGGCCTAAATTCACTTTGAATACCTTGTTCTGTTCTTGCTCCAGTTTAGGTAAATTCAAAATTAAAATCCCATCTTTCAAGTCTGCCTTAACTTGTTGATTCTGAACTTTGGTTGGTAGAGGTATTACTCTAGTGAAATTGCCATACCGGAATTCAGAATGAACTTTAGCGTTAGATTGTGAATGTTTTTCGTAACGATGCTCACCAGCTATCGAAACTGCATCTTGAGTAACTTGAATATCCAAGTCTTTAGCTTCCACGCCTGGAATCTCAACTCTTAATAGCAACTCTGAGCCATTATCATGTAATTCAACCGCAGGAACCCACGCTGTTCTCGCTGATGCAGAAATCTCGGAGTTATCGCGCTCGGCTACTGTAAGCTCAGAGAATAGTTGATCCATTTGACGACGCAGAATCTCCATTTCACGGAATGGTTCCCAACGAATGAGTGCCATATTTCAATCTCTCCTTAACTTTCTAATTCAATTTTGGGTAATCAAACAAAGTTTTAGAGGTATTTTTTAGAGAGGAGCTTTATTTGCTTTGTTTCTCTCTAGTAAGTAATTTAATAAAAGAAGAATCTAAGAACAGTTGGGTAAACCGTACAGACATAGGTTGGATTTACCGTATCAAACAAAAAAAGGATGAAAAGCTTGAGAATACTTAATGTCAAAGTAAGTAGGCAAGCATAAATTAAACTACATTATGTAATGTAAATTTAATTAAATTAAGTTTGCTTGTAGTCAGAAGCTCTAGCCCGATCTAAGGGTTAGATTGACAAAGACGCTGGACGTAGCTTGCTGTATGAAGACTTGCTAACGCTTTTGGCGTCTCCCCAATGCGAAGGGCTACGGTGTGGACACAAGTAGAAAAAAGCTCGATTTCCCATACGAGCATGGCAATGGCTGATAAGGGGCTGCTGCCTCCAGTCAGACATTGAGTTAGAGACTCAATAAATGCATTCCCAGTCGGAGACTGGGAACGAGTCAAGCCTCATCAAGCTAGGTTTTTAGGACTTGTATGTACACCGTAGCTTTGGCTGTTGGGATTCTTCGGATTTAATTAAGTAATCAAGCAGACATGATATAAACAGTTATCCTGCTTTATATGCAACTTTTCTATACACCCGGCGCTGAACTATGGTTGTAAGCGACGATGATTTTATTTACAATCTGGTGACAGAGTTTTGCTTTCTGATTTCATGTTCAGTTTTATTCCAGAAATTCTTCCTGATTTAAAATTAACTTAGTAACTGATATGGATGCTCAAAAAATAAAAATTTTATTAGTTGACGACAACTTAAAGAATTTACATTTTTTATCAGACATCCTTCAACACCAAGGTTATCAGGTAGAAAGTGTCATTTCTGGACAATTGGCAATCAATACGGCACTTGCTTCTCCCCCGGATTTACTTTTGCTAAATGTTCTTATTATAGAGAGGGATGGTTATGAAGTATGTCAATACTTGAAAGCTAACGCTCAAACTCCAGAAATTTCGATAATTTTCTTCGGAATTTCCGATGATTTTATTGAAAAAATAAGCGTCTTAAATTTAGGCGATATTGACTATATTACTCAACCATTCCAAACTAAAGAAGTTTTATTACGCGTCCAAAATCAACTCACTATCCAAAGACTGAAAAAACAGTTAAAAGAAAAAAATGCCCAACTGCAACAGGAGATTAAAGAGCGTCAACGGATTACAGTTGAGTTCAATCTTCGCAACAGACAAATAGAAGATATTTTGAAAGAAATTCCCGTTAGTATTAGCAAAGCCTTTTGTAGAGAAGTTTATCAAAGCGAACGCCTTGTAGTCGAAGCCGCCCTGAAGAAGAGTGAAAGTCAGTATCGCCTCCTAGTGGAGACATCCCAGGACATGATTTGGTCGGTGGATATTGATGGACTAATTACCTTTGTCAATCCAGCAGTCAAACAGATTTATGGCTACGAACCGCAAGAAATGATCGGGCGTGCCTTAATTGATTTTATCTCACCTACACAAGTTGCTAAAGATAAAGTAGCCTTTGAGCGTGTTCTTCAGGGAAAGTGTATCTTCCAGCATGAAACTACCTGTGTGGCTAAAGATGGTACCTTACTTTATCTAATGTTGAATGCGATCGCATTACGCAACGAAGAGGGTCAGGTTATAGGCATGACAGGCACTGGTAGCAATATTACGCAGCGTCGAGGTGTAGAAAAATTACTCCAAGAAAGCGCGATTAAGCTCCGCAACCATAATCTCGTACTTACAAAATTGGCACAAAATCAGACACTTTATCAGGGTAATTTGAAAGCAGCCTTGAGTATAATCACAGAAACAGCTGTCAACAATATTGGCGTAGAACGAGCTAGTGTCTGGCTGTATGACGAAACAGGCGTGAAAATCCAGTGTTTTGATTTATTTGAGGGCAGTCGCAATCAACATAGCGAAGGACTTTCCTTGTCGGCGACAGACTATCCAGTTTATTTTGCAGCTTTGCAGCAAAACCAATCAATCGCCGCAGATGATGCTCATACCGATCCCAGAATTAAAGAATTTTCTGCGTCTTATTCAAGATTAAATATTACCTCCATACTCGATACACCCGTTAGGCTGGAGGGAAAGACCGTAGGAGTTTTATGTCTGGAGGCAGTGGGAGTTACTCATCATTGGACGCTAGAAGACCAAAATTTCGCTCGCTCTCTGGGTAATTTAGTATCTTTGGTATTGGAGGCAAAAGAACGCCAACGCGCAGAAGCAGCACGACGGGCTTCTGAAGAAAAGTTAGCATCAGCTTTCCGGTCATCTCCTGATCCAATTGCCTTAATTACTGTTCCCAACAAACGCTACATTGAAGTGAACGAAAGCTTTTGTCGGTTTTTTGGTTATTCTCGCTCTCAAGTGATCGATCGCACCGATGAAGAATTGCATATTTGGGTGAATCCAGAAGAATATAATTTTCTCACCGACATCCTGCAACAAGCAAAAGCCATCCGCAACTATGAGATTGATGTCTGCACAGCAACAGGAGAAATCAGGACAACACTGTTGAGTGCAGAAATGATCGAGATTGATGGGCAATGGTACGTACTGGGAACCGCAAAAGATATTACTGAACGCAAGCAGGCAGAAAATGAAAGCCGTTTGTTACTGTTGACAACCCAAGCTATCACTCGCGCCAGTGATGTCAATAGCGCCTTAGCAGTGGTCTTACGCTTAATTTGTCACACTATTGGCTGGGATTTTGGTGAAGCCTGGATACCTAACGAAGATGGGACTTTTTTAGAGCATAGCTTGGTTTGGTACGGAGAGGAAAGCAGCTTAGAAGAATTCTGCCAGCAAAGCCAAACGGTGAAATTTGCTCTGGGAGAGGGATTACCAGGAAGAGTTTGGCAGAACCAAGAACCAGAATGGATAGAAGATGTTTCTAAAGTTACAGAACCAGTTTTCTTGCGTAGGCATAGCCCGCCGCAGGCATTGCCGCAAGCCGCCAAGGTAGGATTCAAAGCTGGTTTTGGTGTTCCCATACTGGCTGGGAACCAAGTATTAGCTGTTTTAGTATTTTTTAAACGTAGCTCAGTATTGGTAGATCGGCGTCTGCTCTTGCTAGTCAGTGCTGTTGCTGCTCAATTGGGTGGGTTGATTGAACGCAAAACCCTAGAACAAGAACTAGCACTCAGAGAAGCTCGTCTCAATGCCTTTTTTAGCAGTGCCCCCGTTGGTATGAATATTGTAGATAACCAGCTACGGTTTGTGCAAATTAACCAACTGCTAGCGGAGATTAATGGACTACCCCAGCAAGATCATATTGGTAAGACCATCCATGAAGTTTTACCCCACATCGCCCCTTTAGTAGAACCAATTTATCAACAGGTGTTAGTAACTGGTCAACCCATTCTCAATCAAGAATTAAGCGGCGCATCAATTAAACAACCAGATATTATCCGCCACTTCTTAGCTTCTTATTTTCCGATTGTTGGTGAAGGCGATCGCCCCTCTGGTGTTGGCACAGTTTTAGTAGAAATTAGCGAACTACATGCAGCGCTACGCGAACGCAAACACGTCGAACAAGAACTGCGTTTAGCCAACGAACGCCTACAATATCTGCTCACTTCTAGCCCTGTAGTCATCTATAGTAGCAAAATATCAGAGAATAGCATTACTTTTATCAGTGAAAACGTTAAAGAAATGGTGGGCTATGAAGCGCAGGAATTTATCGATAACTCCAGTTTTTGGCTTGATCGCCTCCATCCACAAGATATTGAACTGATCTCGGAAAAATTTTCTCACCTTATTAAGCAGGAGTACATTTCTTACGAATACCGTTGGTTACACGCTGACGGAACTTATCACTGGTTCTACGAAAAGATGAGGTTAATTCGTGACGAAGCTAACTCCCCGATCGAATGGGTTGGTTATTGGGCAGACATTAACGATCGCAAATTAGCAGAACTAGCTTTGCAGTCAGGTCAGCAACGATATCAACTTCTAGCAGAAGCCTCACCAGCTTGTATCTTTCATACTGATGTAGATGGCAATGTTTTATATTTTAATCAACGCTGGAGTGAAATTACTGGATGTAGTTTAGAAGAATCTCTGGGAATAGGTTGGGCAAATGCCGTGCATCCAGACGACCGCGAGCAATTATTGTTGGCATGGAATCAAGCAACAGTCGCTAAGTCAACCTATAAGTACGAACATCGTTTTTTACATGATGATAATACAGTCATCTGGGTAATTTGTCATGCTTTGCCAGAATTCAAAGATGATGGAGAAATTAAAGGTTACATCGGTACAATTACAGATATTACCGAGAGAAAATTAGCAGAAGAAGCCTTACGTGAGAGTGCAGAGCGAGAAAGAGCGATCGCTCAAGTGATTCAAAGAATGCGCCAAACACTGGATTTAGAGACGATATTTGCAGCTACAACCGAAGAATTACGCCAAGTACTCAACTGCGATCGGGTTGTTGTCTATCGTTTCAATCCCAACTGGAATGGCGAATTTGTTTCTGAATCAGTGGGTAACGATTGGATTTCTCTCATAGAAGAACACAACAATGACCCTCATCTTACAGAAGGTGTCTTACAAGATGGGCGTTGCCTAGCGAAAATTTTGGATAGCGCGGATAACCAGGTGGAATATCCTGATCTGCAAGTAACTCCAGGTACAAGTTTCCTCTGTGTACCAGACATTTACAACGCTGAGTTTCATCCTGCTTATATCAATCTCTTAGAGCGCTTTCAGGCTAAAGCCTACATTATTGTTCCCATTCTACATGGTAGTCAGCTTTGGGGATTGCTGGCGAGTTATCAAAATTCCGATCCCCGCCAATGGAAAACAGGAGAAATCAACATTGTAGTTCAAATTGGCAATCAGTTGGGTGTTGCTTTACAGCAGGCACAATTGCTAGCGCAAACTCAAAGGCAGTCACAAGCATTGCAAGAAGCTGTAATCATTGCTGATGCTGCTAACCGTGCCAAAAGCGAATTCCTGGCCAACATGAGTCACGAACTGCGTACTCCACTTAACGCCATCCTTGGTTTTACCCAAGTCATGAGCCACGATCGTGATTTATCAACTGAACATCAGCAAAATCTAGCAATTATCAATCGTGCTGGCGAACATCTCCTAAATTTAATCAACGATATTTTGGAAATGTCTAAAATCGAAGCTGGCAGAATAACCTTAAATCTCAACAGTTTTGATTTAATTCGCCTCTTGGAAAACCTCGAAGAGATGTTGCGCTTCCGCGCCACCTCTAAAGGATTGGAATTAGTCTTTGAATATACATCTCACCTTCCCCAATACATCCAAGTTGACGAAAGTAAACTGCGTCAAGTCTTGCTTAACCTTCTGGGAAATGCCATCAAATTTACCGATACTGGCAGGGTGACGCTGCGAGTGGGGATTGGGGAGCAGGGGAGCAGGGGAGCAGGGGAGCAGGGGAGCAGGGGAGCAGAGGAGCAGGGGAGCAGGGGAGCAGGGGAGCAGAGGAAAATAATTAATCCCCAATCCCCGCTTGCCCCGACTTATGCCGAGCAAAGCCGAGGTAGCGAAGCCGTTCGCGTAGCGTCTCGCAGAGAAGGGATGCCCAATACCCAATTCCTAACCTTTGAGGTACAAGACACTGGCCGCGGTATTGCCCCACAAGAAATTGATTTGCTATTTGAAGCTTTTGGGCAGACTGAAACTGGAAGAAAATCGCAACAGGGAACAGGACTAGGTTTAGCAATTAGCCGCAAATACGTGCAACTAATGGGAGGAGATATTAGCGTCACCAGCACTATTGGTGAGGGAAGTAAATTTACTTTTGATATTCAAATTGGTCTAGCCGCAGCCAGCGAAATCCAGATCCAACAAACTAGACCCCAAGTTATTAGTTTAGCGTCCACTCAAAGTGAATACCGTATCTTAGTGGTTGATGACTCCACAGACAGCCGCTTAGTGTTAAAGAAAATTCTGACATCTATCGGTTTTGTAGTCCAGGAAGCAATAAATGGCATTGAAGCGATCGCACTTTGGCAGACATGGCAACCACATCTAATTTTAATGGACATGCGGATGCCGATTATGGACGGCTATGAAGCCACAAAAGTTATTAAAACTAGAGAACAAACCTCAATCCAAAATACCGAATCCCAAATCCCCAATTGGAAGACCATTATTATTGCCTTAACTGCTAATGCTTTTGAGGAACAACGAGAGGCAATAATCAAAGCTGGTTGCGATGATTATATTAACAAGCCTTTCCGCGAGGAAGAATTATTAGAAAAGTTGAGCGAATATTTGGGAGTTCAATATATTTATCAAGAAGAAAGCTATCAGTTAATAAACCTAAAGCAACAAAGGTCAAAATCAATATTAATGCTCGCGGATTTAGTGAATCTATTATCTGAAATGTCACCTGAATGGGTGAAACAGCTGTACACCGCCGCAGCTCAATGTAGTGATGACCTGATTTTAGAATTGATTGAGCAAATCCCTTCGGAAAATGTTGTACTACAAAATTTTATTAAGAATTTAGCTCATGATTTTCAGTTTGAGAAAATTATGGAATTGACGAGTATTGCAGGAGTCTTATCCAGCTAATCAAAATTGATGGATAAGCAAGTTCGTAGTAAGGACTTTAGTTCTTAATGTTATCAGCACTAAAGTGCTTACTACAAACTTCAATTTTAAATTTTAGATTTTTCCTTCAATTCAAAGTCCAAAATTCAAAATGATTTTACCGTAAACGTCCCGATCGCAATGTACTAATAATTAACCACAAACCCAATAAACTAGCGACTGCAAACAAGATAGTGCTTAAAAAAGATAGCTGAGTTGTTTGCGCTCTGGTGGAAATAATTGCCGCACCCATAATCAGCGAACCCACTAAAATACTAAAAGATAGTCGGTTAGCGGCATCGTCCATAGTGCGCCGTACACCATCTAAACCCCGCAGTGATAGATTCCACTGTAAGGTTTCTGAGGTAACTCGGTCTAATAATAGCTCGATTTGGCGGGGAGATTGGAGAGACAAACTTTTAATATCCAAGGCTGTCCGTAATAGCGATCGCACTGGATTATCGCCCAGTAATTGCCGACGAAACAAGTCTGTAATTAATGGTTTAACTTCATCAAAAAAATTAAGCTCTGGGTTGAATGTCCGCGCTACACCCTCTAAATTCGCTAGGGTTTTGGCATACAAACCCATATTACTAGGCAACCTAATTTTATTGTTACGGGCAACTTGTAAAACTTCATAAATTATCTGACTGAAGTTTATTTGTGTAAGGCTGACATTATGATACTTACGTAACATGCGATCGTAATCATTTTCTAACCGCGACAAAATCACTGGTTGAGCAGAATCTGATAGCTGTAAAGTTAACTGAGCGCACCTTTGAGCATCTAAATCAACGATCGCTAACAACATCTCTGTTAATATCTGCTGTGTTCGGGGATCGAGTCTTCCCACCATGCCACAATCTAAGAGGGCAACCCGACCATCTTTGAGATAAAATAAGTTTCCTGGATGGGGATCGGCGTGAAAAAAACCATCAATATATAGTTGCTGGAAAAATACCCGAAATAACAAGGTAGTTATTTCTTTACGCTTTTCGGCAGGATCTTTAACATTGGGGTCACTATCCAAATCCGCCGCCAAGAATGGTATTCCATCCAACCATTCCATTACCAATAACTTTGGTGTGGTCAATTCCCAGTTAATTTCCGCAACCACTATTTGTGTAGGATCGTACCAGCGACTCTGGGATAAGTTGCGGCGCAGTTGGTCTGTAAAACCTGCTTCCCGTGTAAAATCTAACTCGGCTTCTAAGGCTTTGGTAAATTCTTCAGCGATGGATTTGATTTCATAGGTTTGCCCAAAATCAGTCCGCGCCACTAAATCGGCAATACCTTGAATTAAAGCAATATCTTGAGCAATAGTCAGATCAATTCCCGGACGTTGCACTTTCAGAGCGACCTCTCGACCGTCTGCTAGTGTAGCTCGATGTGTCTGGGCAATCGATCCGGCTGCGACTGGGATCGGGTTAACTGTACTGAAGGTTTCTGCTAATGGACGTTTTAATTCTTTACGCAGGATTATTTCTATTTCTGACCAAGGAACTGGTGGTACTTCATCTTGTAAAGTTGACAATTCCTCAATGTAGGAGGCGCTCAGTAAGTCAGGGCGGGTAGACATTAGCTGGCCAAGTTTGACGTAAACTGGCCCCAAGTCTACCAGAATATTTTTTAAAACCGCAGGTGTCGGCAGCTGGGGTTCATCAGCTTTGCCACCAGTAAGTAACCTTCGCATATAGTCCCAGCCATTGCGAAGGAAGACTTCAAGGATTTCTCGTTGACGGGGAACAGTTTGGGTGAGGAACATTTTTGTAAAAAACTGCAAGGATGCAGAGGAGTTAAAGAGGTAAACAGCAGGGGATAACAATACAACGGAAGTCGGCTCTAGCTTTGGTGCAAGTCACAAGTTTTGCTAGCTGTCGCACAGTCTTGAAATCTTTTTATGGATGATTTACGGCTTCGTGAAGTTTCTGTTCGTTGAGCATTCGTTTGATGTAATTAGAGCAGGAATCCCCGCCGTGTAATAAGCGATGGGAACAAGAAAATTCTTTGGACGGAGAAATATATTTTTGATAGGCAGTAGTAGAATCAATTGCCATTGTCTTGGCAAGAGGCTAAAAGTTAATAATGTCCATAACTGTCAGATAAAATAATAGACAGTCAAGTTATAATGTGAAAATAGACTTTTTCGCCTCTGCCAAGGGTTCTAACTTTTATAGCAGGTCAGTAAATCGGGAATCACTCTGGAGAATTTTAAGGATCTGCTTGATTTCCTGGGTACGTTCTTTTTTGACAACGAGGGTGACATTGCGATCGCGCACAATCACCACATCGTCTAAACCAATAGTAACAACTACATCTTCTGGATTTGAGGCGTAAATAATCGCCCCTTGCGTATCTAAACCTACGTGAGTAGCGAGTTCCACGTTTGGAGTATCTTCCGTTTTCAGTAAACGTTCGATCGCATTCCAATCTCCTAAATCATCCCAACCAAAATCAACTGGCAAAACGTATGCTAGAGTTGTCTTTTCCATTAACGCATAGTCTATACTCTTCTTAGGCAACTGGGGATAGATATCAGGACCATGTTGTTCTAAAGGTTCGATAATTTCTGGAGCATGGGTATGTAGTTCCTTGAGAACAACCCCCGCCCGAAAAACGAACATTCCACTATTCCAGCTAAAACGTCCCGTAGATAAAAAAGTCTCTGCCGTTTCTCGGTCGGGCTTTTCAGTAAAGCGGTTCACGTGATAAGCTGGCAACTCATTAAAGCTACCTATTTTTTCACCTTGTTCAATGTAGCCGTAACCGGTTGATGGAAAAGTAGGCTTGATCCCCAGTGTAACAATCGCTGCTGTGCTTGTTGCCAGTTGCGTAGCTGCATTTAATGTGCGTGCAAACGCCTCTTGGTCAGCAATCCAGTGGTCAGCAGGGAAAAAGCCAATCACAGCGTCTTCACCATAGCGCTGTTTGATTTCTAAACTTGTCCAAGCAACGGCGGCGGCTGTGTCTCTGCCTTCCGACTCAATCAGTAAGTTTTCAACTGGTAGATCGGGTAGTTGTTGTCTTACGCCTTCAGCTATCTGACTAGAAGTGATGACCCACAGGGAATCCCACCCGCGACCGAGTTCAATCAATCGATCGGCGGTTGCTTGTAATAGACTTCTAGAGCTACCATCAAGACTTAAAAATTGCTTGGGTCGGTCTTTGCGGCTTAGGGGCCAAAAACGTTCACCTTTACCACCAGCTAGGATTACGGGGAACAATAAAGTATTCATGTTGTCATACACGCCTACCGAAGAACATTACAAGTTTACAGTGAGCTTTTCCACTGGCAATATTTGTAGCTTGGATTAACATACTTTTAGGGAGTGGTTGAGTGGGGAGATAATTGTGATAAAACAAGTCGAATGGTCGGAAAATCCGGTTACGTCTCAGCAAGTAGTAGAGTTTGAAAGTGACGTGCGATCGTCGCAACTTCAACGGACAGAAAATCAAGCAACGCCAGCACCAGTAGCCGACTCAGAGGAGGAACTGGTCGAACAAAACCAGCCAGCGAATCCGAACCGTAGCGTCATCGAATCTGTGGGCGCGTTTCCCAATCAGCTTTCTGAGAGACTGGGCTTAACCATGCCTCGATGGCTGTTATGGTTTATGACGGTTGTCATTGGCATCATCTTATCTGGGCTGCTGGTGTCAACGTTAGCGCTGTGGACTCCTTTATGGAGCAATCTAGATCGAACAGATGACGATTTAGGAACTGCTGCTAAAGACGAAGTAAAAATCCCATTACCAGGGGAGTTATGGGGCAAACTCTCCCAGTACAAGCTTTCACGTCCGATGAATATTTTAATCATGGGGATTGAACCAGTTAGCGGTACCGTTGATGGCTCACCAGAAAGCTTTGCAGGCAAAAGCGACTCCATGCTGCTGGTACGACTTAACCCTAGTGAAAAATCTGTAAGAGTACTTTCCATTCCCAGAGATACAATGATCGCCATCCCCGAAAAGGGAGAAAAGGGATTAACTAAGGTATCTGATGCCAATGCCAAAGGCGGCCCAGTCTTAGCAGCACGGGTAGTTAGCCGTACCTTAAATAATGCCCCAATCGATCGTTACATCCGTATTTCTACCAGCGGCTTACGGCAGTTAGTCGATCAGTTAGGCGGAGTAGAAGTCTTTGTTCCCCAATCAATGGAATATAAAGACTCCAGCAGTCGGCTGTCGATTAATTTAGTCAGTGGCTGGCAAACCCTTAATGGCGAACAAGCAGAACAGTTTGCCCGATTCCGCGAACCAGGTTTGGGAGATTTACCGAGAGTGCAGCGTCAGCAAGCACTAACAGCTGCCCTGCTGCAACGCTTAAATAGTCCCACCATCTTACCCAGGTTGCCTCAATTGACTCGCCTAATGCGAAAATATTTTGATACCAACCTGAAGATGGAAGAAATGATGGCGTTGGTCAATTTCGGACTCAACCTAGATCGGGATAATTTCCAAATGACTGTGTTGCCTGGTACCTTTAGCCGTTTTAGCAAAGACCCTGATAGCTATTGGCTAAATATGACTGGACAACAGAGCCTGTTGAATGATTATGTTGGGGTAAATGTACCTGGTCTAAAACCAGATATGCGTCAGGTTCCTAACCTCAAAATTGCTATTCAAAATGCTTCTAATCAACCTCAGCTAACTGAAAAAGTTATTGCTTATCTTAAACAGAAAGGCTTTAATAATATTTACAAAGTGCCTGATTGGCCAGATACCCAACGTCAAACTCAGATTATTGTCCAAAAAGGCAACCGACGAGTTGGGGCTGATTTGCAAAAAGTCTTAGGCTTGGGTCAAATCGAGGTGTCTGCTATTGGTGATTTAGAATCCGACCTGACAATTCGCATTGGGAAAGATTGGAAATAGCTAAGAGTCATTAGTCATTAGTCATTGGTTAAATGACAAAGCGCAAAATCTGAGCGGAGGAAACCTCCGCTCAGAACTTTGTAAGATAGAACTAATGACAAAGGACTACTGAAAAATAATAAAGTTATGAAAAAGATTTTACTGCGCGTTTTGGGTTTGATTGTAATTTTGCTACTAGCCTTTGGGTGGATAATACTTAATCCTAAGCCGGCTTTTGCTCAGATAAACACAATTAATTACAACAATATAAATTTAGAAAATCGTGACTTTTCTCATGCTGATTTGGCAGGTGTAACTTTTGTAGCAGCAGAAATGCGGGGGACAAATTTTCAAGGAGCAAATTTAACCAACTCAATTCTCACTAAAGGAGTTTTATTAAAGGCAAATTTGGAAGCTGCGAACTTGAGCGGCGCTTTAGTTGATCGCGCCACTATGGATGGTGCTAACCTGAAAAATGCCATCTTTACTGAAGCAACTTTGACCCGCAGCCGCTTTTACGATGCTGATGTCACTGGTGCTGATTTTACCGATGCTTTAATTGACCGCTATCAAGTGTCACTGCTGTGTGAAAGAGCCGATGGCGTAAATCCAGTTACGGGTATGTCAACGCGAGATAGTTTGGGTTGTAGGTAAAGAATCTCCGCATTGAGCTTCAAAACGGAGACATTTTTGCGAAAAATGGAAAATCAAACTTCTTTGTTTCTACCAAATCTGCTACTTTATCAACATCAACTCTGCGATCGCATCCCAAAAAACGCCCTAAACTATAAATAAAATTATATTGATTCAGGCGTTGGTGGATTAGTTAATGGCATAACGCAATGGAGGCAACCTCTTTTTATCTTGGTTCCCCTTTAAGATTGACTGAAAATTGTCAAAAATCAACCGCCTCTAATTACCAGTTGGAATTTCAATTAAAAATTCTGTTCCTTCTCCTGGTTTAGAAGAACATTTCATCTGACCATGATGTTTCTCAACTACTATTTGATGGCTAATAGACAATCCTAACCCCGTACCTTTACCTGGTGCTTTGGTAGTGAAGAAGGGATCAAATATATGCGATCGCACTTCTTCTGGAATCCCAAGACCATTATCAGCTATTCTAATTACAACCTGGTTATTAATGGCTTGCGTATTAATCCAGATAGTCAAGGGTATTCTCGGACACGTTTGTAATAATTTCAAATACCTTTGCTGTATAGTGTTAAATTTTTCCTCTAATGCATCAATACTGTTACTCAAAAGATTCATAAAAACTTGATTTAATTGCGCGGGATAGCATTCGAGCAAAGGTAAATTATCATATTGTTTAATAATCTCAATTGCTGGGCGATCGTTATTATTTTTAAGGCGATGCCCTAAAATTAGCAAAGTACTATCCAAGCCTTCATGAATATCTACTGGCTTCAATTCAGCTTCATCTGTACGAGAGAAGTTTCGCAGTGATAGCACAATATCACAAATGCGCTCTGTTCCTACTTTCATTGACTCAAGGGTTTTCGGTAAATCTTCAATGAGAAAGTCCAAATCACTCTTGTCGATTTTCTCTTGGATAGTTGGCAAGATTGAGGAGTTTTGACGGTAAAGTTTCACTACCTTTAGCAGTTCTTGAGTATATTCATTTAAATGGATAAGATTGCCAAAAATAAAACTAATAGGATTATTTATTTCATGGGCAACTCCAGCAAGTAGTTGTCCTAAACCTGCCATTTTTTCACCTTGAATTAACCGAGTCTGAGTTTGTTTCAATTCTTGCAGAGTTTGAGTAAGTTCTAAGGTTTGACGTTTAGTTTGTTCGAGTAATTCTGCTTGCTGAATTGCAATCCCCAATTGCACCCCGACTTGAGCCAGTAAATTAATTTCCTCTTCTTTCCAATAACGCGGTTGCGAATTTTGATAAGCAACTAATAATCCCCATAATTTTTCACCTTCCCGAATCGGAACAAAGGTTTCGTTACGCGGAAGTTCGTTATCGTCGTCTGTGTCCTCAAAGGTTTCGACAATCATTGGTTGGGCTTGAGCAACAGGCTTCCAACCATCTTTAAAGGAATCTGCCACAAATTTACCACTCCAATCTGAGTTGAATCGGTAAATTGCAACTCGCTCAACTTCAAGCAACTCTCGCACAGCTTGAGTAGTGGTTTTAAAAATAGTTTTAATATCAAGTGACTGGCGAATTTTATCAATAGTTGCAGCCAGTAATTCTTGCCGTTCCATTGCTTTCTCCCGTTCAGTAGCTTCTGCTAACTGGACAACCTGCATTTGAACTTGTTTTAAATAAGAATCCTGTTTTAATGCGACTCCTAATTGCTCGGCTATTTGACTAGTAAATTCAATTTCAGAGTCTTGCCAGTGACGAGGAGCGTTACATTGGTGAATACATAGCAATCCCCAAAGTTCACCTTTTTTTAATAGAGGTGCGACCAGATTTGCCCGCACTTGAAACTTTTCTAGAATTTGGATGTAGCAACCGGGAAACTTTCCTTGATAAATATCAGCGATCGCATTTACTCGACCTTGGGCGTAAAGGGGTGCAAAGTTTTCTCCGAAACAATAGTCATAAACTTTTTCTGCCATTACCGAGTTACACTCAGGCACAAAATCTTCAGAAATAAATTCTCCTTCCCAATCTTTTTGCGGGTCAAAACGAAAAACTGCTACTCTATCTGCTTGCAGCATTTGCCGTGCCTCAGTGACAGTAGTTTGGAAAATTGTATCTAAATCTAGGGACTCCCTAATCCGAGTAATCACGCTAGTTAATGTTTTTTGTTGCTCTGCTTGGTACTGAGCGTATGCCAGCAACTTATGGTGTCGCACTGCTACACCAATTTGTGTGCCGATTTTGGTCAGTGATTCGACTTCATAAGATTGCCACTCTCTGGGTGAGGCATTTTGATAGGCAGCGATGATTCCCCAAAGTTGATCTCCTTGGAGAATCGGGGCAGTAGCAAAGGCTTTTGCCTGAAATTGTTCCAACAGAGTTACATGACAGTTTGTTAATTCGGCTTGGTAAATATCATTAACTATAAAAGTCTGGTTGTTAACGTAACGCCCGCCTTGCGTCTGTTGTAAATAACTATCAGCGATCGCAGCCTGAACCCCAACTAAAGGAGCCCAACCTTCAGCAAATGATTCCGCAACAAAGTCACCACTCCAATCGGGATTGAAGCTAAAGATGGCAACTCGGTCAGCTTGCAACAGCTTACGTATTTCTTGAGTTGTGGTTTTAAAGATAGTTTCAATATCAAGGGGTGAGCGAATTTCATCGACAATTTTAGCTATTACTTGGTCGCGCTGAACTGCTTGAGCCAATTTTGCAGCTTGCAATTGGACTTCATGGAGATGCTTTGCTTGTTGAATCGCAACCACAAGATGGTCAGCAATTTGACGAATAAACTCAATTTCCGATTCTTTCCAGTCACGAGCCTCACTGCACTGATGAATGCAAAGCAATCCCCACAGTTCCTTCTGGCGCGATAGAGGGACAACAAGGTTGGCCTGTACCTGAAATTTACTCAAAATTGCCACATGGCAATCACTCAGTCCCGCCTTGTAAATATCTGCTACTGCTTGCGCTCTACCTTGTTGATAACTGGCAGCAAATTGTTCTCCAAAGCAATGGTCGTAAACTTTTACTGCCATTGCTGAGTCCCAGCCAATGGCAACATCTTCAGAAACAAATTCTCCCTCCCAGCTTTGTTCGCGGTCGAACTGGAAGACTGCTACTCGGTCAGCATTTAGCAACTGACGCACTTGTGTAACGGTAGTTTGAAAAATTGTTTCTAAGTCAAGAGACTCCCGAATTCGGACAATTACACTTGCCAAAGCCTTTTGTTGCTCTAGTTGCTCTTGAAGTTGAGCGCTGGACAAGAGAAGTTGATTTTCCGTGAAATTTGAATTGGGTTCCATTGCTCTGGATTATTTCGTTTTTATACAAGGGTTCCTCATACCAAACTTCACAGGCTTGAAGGGTGTCAAAAGTATGACAAACTGCAAACTTTTACAGTGTTCAACAATTTCCCAGAAGATGGTTATTGTTATAGTTCCCCTTTCTCGATCTATCCTCGTAATGAGTTAAAAAATAGTTTTGGCTTGTACACAACAAAGGAGGCGACTAAGTTAGTATTGCAGGGACAAATCAGAAAAGCGATCTGACCACTTTTGAATCGCGTTCGCTGTATCATAGCAATCTCAGGAATTTAATTCTGGGCGTAGGTATCGCTTTGCCTTTGCCCTTAGCGTAGGCATTTAAAATTACTAATTTGTCAAAATTTACCTGACAGACTGCGGTATTTCAGGTTAAATGTTTTAAAGTATGCACTCTGCAAGAGTTGTCGGGTATTATTCGTGACACAACAAGATCAAAAACCCTCTCGTTCTTTCGTTGGAATTGCTGGCATTGTTGCCGCAGCCACATTAATTAGTAAAGTCTTCGGTTTAGTGCGGCAGCAAGCGATCGCTGCCGCATTTGGTGTTGGTGCTGCTGCCACTGCCTATAGTTATGCCTATGTTATCCCTGGCTTTTTATTGATCTTACTCGGTGGCGTAAATGGGCCATTACACAGTGCGATCGTCAGCGTTTTAGCCAAGCGTCGCCGAGAAGAAGCGGCTCCCCTAGTAGAAACCGTGACAACGTTGGTAGGTGGAGTACTGTTGCTGGTGACATTTGCTCAAGTTTTCTTTGCGGATGCGATCGTTGATTTAGTTGGTCATGGTTTGGAAGAAACAACCAGAGCGATCGCCATTCAACAACTCCGCATTATGGCACCGATGGCTTTATTTTCAGGATTAATTGGCATTGGCTTCGGTACTCTTAATGCAGCAAATCAATATTGGTTACTCTCTATTAGCCCTCTATTATCTAGCATTACCGTTATTATCGGCATTGGGTTGATGACCATGCAAGTGGGCAAGGACATTATCAAGCCAGAATACGCTTTAATCGGTGGTATGGTATTAGCCTGGGGAACCTTGGCAGGGGCAATTCTCCAATGGCTGGTGCAGCTAATTGTTCAGTGGCGGTTAGGATTAGGTACGTTACGCCTGCGGTTTGATTTTAAATCCCCCGGTGTTCAAGAAGTGATTAGAATCATGACTCCGGCAACAATTTCTTCCGGGATGATGCCAATTAACTTTGCTACTGTGCTTTACTTCGCCAGTCCCATCCCTGGTGCTGCTGCTGGCTTTAACTATGCCAATTTGCTAGTGCAAACTCCTTTAGGGATTATTTCTAATATAATTTTGCTGCCTCTGTTACCGATATTTGCCAAACTTGCCGAACCAGAAAATTGGAACGATCTCAAATTGCGTATTCGTCAGGGACTCCTACTTAGTGCTGTCACCATGCTACCTCTAGGAGCATTGATGGTAGTCTTATCTGTACCCATTGTTCAGGTAGTGTATGAGCGGGGTGCTTTCAAGCAAGATGCTACACAGCTAGTTTCCGAGTTGCTAATCGTTTACGGGATTGGGATGTTTGCTTATTTGGGGCGTGATGTCTTGGTGCGGGTATTTTATGCCTTGGGTGATGGGCAGACACCTTTTCGCATCAGTACTTTTAATATCTTTCTCAATGCTGCGCTCGATTGGATTTTAGTTGGGCCTTTTGGTGCTCCCGGTTTGGTGTTAGCAACAGTGGGTGTAAATTGCAGTTCCCTGTTGATGCTGTTATGGTTGCTTGATCGCAAACTCAATGGTTTACCTTGGCGTGAGTGGAGTCTGCCGATTTTGGGTTTGACTGCTGGTAGCGTGGTAGCTGGGGTAGCCAGCTATGGGACTTTGGTTGCTTCTCAACAATTCTTAGGTAGAACGGGTTTACTGGTTCTGCTGTTGCAATTGTGTATATCTGGCTTCGTGGGAATTGCGGTGTTTGCTGCGATCGCTTCATGGCTGAAAATACCAGAGGTGAATATTTTTGTATCTCGTCTACGTCAGCGCTTTTTGAAGAAATAACGATCGCTCTAGCCAATGTTAAGAAATATCGAGATATATAGATAGCGTCGGCGCTGCCCGTCGTAGACATAGCCTGTTGCTACAAAGTTAGGAATAGAAATATTTTGGGTGGGTGTATAACTACCCCCCGCTGCCAAAAGCGTATTTTTTGCTTGATAAAGGGATTGGACTTTGGATAAGTGAAAATTAAGCCTAATGCGTCCTTAATCAAATTTTTTCTTCGTTAACAAACACAGTACTTGCCCATTTTATATAAACTGATAATAAAATTAATTATTATCAGTTTATATTTTTATTATGCTGACTGCTTAATCTGGTTTAAGGATATTAACATTTCTTCTCGATTAATGATTTTAAATATAGGCAAAGTTTTGATGACTTTTTTCAGAAGTTTAAAATAGACTATAGTCGTTATAAAAAATAAAAATGATTAAGATTTTATTCTTAACCATCGTCACTTAAGCAACCATTAGATGAGTGTCCAGCATTACAAGTTAATTCTAAAACTTCCTATTATTAGCATAGATAAAATAATGGTCTGTCACTTTTACATCGGTTTTAAAACCAACTTGTATCAGATGCTTTTGCAGTTCATCTTGCTGATAAAAAACTTTCACTATTTTAAATTCTTGCCCATCATTTAACTTCCGGCTTTTGTAGATACTGCTATCATCATTCAGAATATGGTTATTAGCTGTAGATGTGGGTTCAAAGCGCGAGTCAACAATAAATACTTGCCCACCGACACGCACAGATTTATAAACTTTTAGCAAAAACGGTTTCAGTAATTCTGGCGGCACATGAGATAACCAGAAAGAAAAAAATACTAAATCATATTCAGTGTGCGGTTCCCAGGCAAATAAATCAATTTGGTGATATTCTACTTTTTGTGAATTTAATTTACTGCGATTAATTTCAATTACTTCTTCGGAGGCATCAATTGCAGTAATTTTCTGTCCAATTTTTAAAAGCTCTTGTGTCCAAATTCCGGTTCCACAGGCTAATTCTAAGATTTCTTCAGCTTGGACAATTTGTTGTAAATCCTGTTTGATAATATCAACTTCTTTAAACCAACGCTGGTTTAGTTCCTCACCGCGATCGTAACGACCAAGGCGATAAAACCACTGATCGTATTCGTTGGCTCTAGCACGATAGTAGGCAATTTGTTCTTGCAGAATTTGATTGGTCATTGCCAGCTTATCATCTACTCTCATCAACTCTAGATAAATTTTACAGCTAAAAGTTCTGCTGACTCAATAGCAGCAGATCAAGTATTATCCTAAGGGCAGTGGCTCAATCAATTTAAGCGGGAAATTTATCTACAGCATCTGAGTTCAGGAGATCCTGTCAGTCAATCAGGCTAGTTCCATTCTGTTGGAGATGCTTAAGTAGGTCAGCGTAAATAATTATCCTTGGGATAAGGCAGGGGTAAAAGCGCGATCGCACCCACTACTCGATTTTAAGAGTTTTAAATATTTCAGTTGTTACACCCAGGTGGGTGAGAAATAATTCAGCCGCTTGGGTGAACCAGGTGCGTGAGGTTACATTTTGTAAAAAAAGAGATTCTAGTACTAGAGAACATTGATTTTACTAACTCTAGTGAGAAGAATTCTATGAAACTTACAAAATTAGCTGCCTCTGCACTTGCTGTTGCTTCCATTATCCTCTCAGCTGGCGTTGCATCTGCTCAAACGGCAGTTACTAACGGTACTAACGGTAACTACATCGGTGCTGGTGTTGCTGTTGGTGCAACCAGTGGCGGACAAGGAAACGATGAAGCACAAATTGGTGGTAATATTCAAGGACGATACGCTGTACCCAATGCCCCTGTTTCACTGCGAGGTTCTGTGTTGTATGGTGGTGATGCTGCTGCAATTATGCCCATAGTGACTTATGATGCGCCCATCGCCAAAAATACTAACGTTTACTTCGGTGGTGGTTATTCCTTTGTAACTGACGAAGGTCAAAAAACTCCATTGGGCAATCAGAATTCACCTGTAGTCACCCTTGGCATTGAATCAGAAGTTAGCAAAAATGTCATTGCCTACGGCGATACTAAATGGGGTATTGACGCCTACAGAAATAGTGATGCTGATGCTGTCAGCTTCCAAGCTGGATTAGGCTATCGCTTCTAGTAATTACGAGCTAGAAAACGGCCTATTCACAAGCTAAAGCAATGCTGTTTACCAGCCGTAATAGTAATTCCTTCTTTCATACCTGAGTATTCTATTCAGGTATGAATAATTTTTATTGATGATTTTGATAAAAAATGATATTGGCTAGTATTGATACTTTCTTTTAAAGTGAAATGAGTAATTGAGAATACACGTATAAGATATTACTCATGAAAAAGATTAATCCCATTTCAGAAATAGTTGGTGAAACAACTGACGTAGAATCTTGGCTGATGCGAGCGGGGCTAAGATTTTCCGACTTAGGTAACGATGCTGCAAGTATTGCAATCCGTAGGCAATGGCGAGAATACCAAGCCGCAGTTCATAGATGCTGTGTAACCCTACATCAACCACCATCAAGCGTTCAACTAAGCGGCGACTATGCCAGCTTGAGAATACCTGGCTCGGCATTAACTAATTGTGAGATCGATCGCCTGTCGAGTCGTCCCTAATCCTTAAACTAATAATCCTGTTGTACGCCGTTCACTACTGGTTTAACTTCCGAAAATGGATCGGTGCCACCACCCCAATTAAAATCACTAATTCGGAAGCTGATGCCGCCTAACTCCAACACCGGATTGTAACGCAAGGTGATGCCATAGGTGCGACGGCTATATTCCAAAATGTAGTCAGTGCTACTTTCTCTACCAGTATCCAAGTTCACAGATGTTTGAAAGCCTAAGCGAACAGGGCCATAGATTTGCTGTGATATTCCAGCGGTCAACACTTTGTTATCAACGGAGCGGTCAAACAAAAAGGGTGATAATCCGCTATTTAAGCCTTGAGAGAAACTGACATTAAAGGCGGTATAGTCGAAAAAAGGTCGAGAAAAATGACCAATTTGTCCTTGTAATCCAATTGTACCAGTTAGAGTGCTTTGGTTATCACCATTGGTATAAGAACTGGTAGTGCCTGTAAGGCTAGCGAACGTTTGCAAGTAAGGAACTACAGGGTTAGCCGTGTATCGCAATCCCTCAGTGGCAGTGGGTGGTAATGGTTTTCCTTGCCACAGTAACAGCCCTCTACTGAGAGTCGCACTGGCTTGTAAACGACCAAGTGAAATGCGATTGTTTTCCCGCACTGGTTCTAGCAAGTCTAGGCGATCGGTGTTGGCATCAATATACTGGGCACTTGCCTGGTAGTTGAGGTTGATGCCACTTTTTCCTAAAGGAATCACAGGAGAGGTAATAATCCCGCCAAAACTGCTCTGGACAGTTTGAAAACCCAAAGTACCGTTATAGAGACGATCGCGGTAGTTATATTGCACATTCAATGTGTGGGGAAGGGAAGTGCCTAATGTCTGGCGCAATCCTAAATTCACTCGCAAATTTTCTTCCACGTCATTCAAGTTAAAACTAGTTAACTCCGCAGTTCCCTGAATTATCCTCCGTGGACTCAAAGCAGAATTGATCTTGGTCTTCAGACCAAACAGTGCCCCTAAGTCACCCGCGCCTTCTTGCACACCTCTCTGTACTAATAACTGGGGCGTAATTGTCCAGCGTGTCTGCTCTGTATCGATTACTGGAAAACCACGCTCAATGTACAAACCACCCCGATCTTCTGCATCGTAGCCCGGAGAAACTATTGCAGGTGAAACGTCCCGCTCTCGACGGTCAATAGTACGCTCATTCAAGGGAATTGGTAAGGAGACTGTTTGATCCAAGACCAAACGCTGTCGCTGTGTCCTGATGCGGTCTACCAAGGGTGATTCTCGCGTCAAAGTTACTTTATCTGCGCGTAATTCTAATTCAGGAGGCGAAAAAGGATCGTTGGTGATGCGGACATTGTTTGCTTGCCAGCCTTGTGGATAAAAGTCAATTTGTTCAGCTTCAAACCTGAGCCGATTGACTGCACCCCCTGTTTTTTGTGGCGGGATATTGCTAGCATCTGCTTGACCACCAAATGTCACATCAATTCCTCCAGGGCTACTCACACCGGAAACGGGCTGATTGGCTCTAATGCGATCGCTAGGCGGACGTTTTGAAACTCCACCAGCACTTATAGCCGTGGGTGAAAAAGCAAAATCTGTTTGTGCTGAAGGTACGTAAATTTCTCCTCTACCATTTTCCAGTTCCCCACGATCTTGAACGAAGTTATAGGTAAAGCGTTGTCCACGCAGTATCTGATCGCCCCGTGTTAAGGTTACGTTGCCTTCCCCCGCAGCGATCAAGTTGTCCAAATTGACTTGTAAGCGATCAGCATCCACCACAGCTCCATCAAATCGCACAATGACATTACCTACAGCTGTAATAATTCGCTGTTTCTCGTCATACTCTTGCCGATCTGAAGTGACTTCTACAGTTCTTGGCCCGGCTGGCGGTGTGGTAGCTGGCGCAGTTGTACCAGATGGTTGAGTTTGTGGCTGAGTGGTATTTACTTGTGGTGTAGGCGTTGGTACTTGGGTTTGTTGCTGGAATTGGGACTTAAATTCTACAGTGATCGGTACTGAGAGTTGGTTTGTGGGCTGACGAGACTTGAATGTTATAAAATTTTGTACTGATTGAGAACTCGGTGCTAGATCGGCAGCAGATAAAGAGATATTGTCTTTTTTTAGAGACTGTTGTGCAGTAAGGTCGCGTTGCTGTTTTTGTTGGGTTAACTTCTCAGCTAAAATCTCTGCCTTGGATTTGCCTAACTTGTTGCTGTTTGTGACAGTTGGGGCAATTTGAAGAGGCCGTGGAGATTGGCCCATAAGGGGAGTTGGAGAAACTTTATAGGTAAAGCTAGAAGAGTCCAAAAAGGTTGATTTTGCTTCACCATTAAAGTTTGGATTTAGCGTAGACGCAAAGCGGCTTGTCGTCAGACATCGCTGATCGAGTTTTTGAGCAGGCTTATCTTTCGCGTCTTGGTCTAAAGCCTCTGCTCCAACTTTTCTTTGCAAAGCCGCAGCTTCTCTTTGCATCTCCCGTTTACGCAGTGCCGACATCAGAAGAATTTCCGAGTGGCGGGGTTCGACGCTCGGACTTATCTTTGTGTATTCTTTAACTTGGCCATTAGAGGTTTTAACCTCCTGCGTGGTATAACCAACAACTAGTGGCTGCCCCAAAAGCCCAGCAGTTGCAGAACTGGGGAGTGGGGAACTTTCTGGTGGAAAGGCTTCTGGTGAATGAGGTACAGAAGAAGTTTTAGCAACTACCAAGTCATCTTGAGTTGAGTTAATCGGAGTTGACAATAAAGGATCGCTCTTAGTGTTACCCGAAATTGCCAACTGAGCCAAATTCTTGGGCTGCTTGGATTCGTCTGTTTTTTTGTGTATTCCAGTATCTACACCTGAAAGAAACTTTGTATGACTAGCAGATGAGGCGGGATTTACAGGTTGTAAAGATTCAACGATAGGAGGCGGATTAGGTGGCAGAACTGGATGAAGCATAAGCGAGCAAAATCGGGCTAACAAACAGCCAAATGACAAAGGGAAGGATTAAACATACATTTTGCCTTCCGACTGTCGCCTTCTGCTACCTACAGCAAGCTACTTGGAGGAAGAAACTTACTAAATTTTCGCTTAGTAAGTTTCCGTGGCGTTTAGTATTTTCCGCCTTCCAAAGTCGCGGATGATTTATCGCCCTTTTACTCTAAGTCCCGACGGCCGGGGTTACGAGCTGGATCGTTCGACAAAAATCCGAAGATGAAGATAGTTACGAAGAAGGCAACAACAATATAAACAGCGATTTTTAAAGTCAGCATAGAAATATCTCCAACGGGTAAAACAAAGAAAGCTTTTCTTTCAGTATCTGCAATGCAGAAAAGATAGCTACTTTATATTACCCAAATCTCGTCCCTTTTTGAGAGGACTCTGGGGGCTCAGGACTAGCAATGCCTATCCTACGGTTATTAATAACGTACAAGATGTAAGTTGTCTGACTTGTAGATGCCCTTAAGAAAGTAACTCAGAGACGTTTACCATTGTGACGTTGACTGATGGCAAAGGTTTCCCAAAAAAGGTAACAGGTTACAGGGGATAGTTACTATTCCCCATACCCTTCGGGAGTGCTGAGTGCTGAGTACTGAGTGGGGAATAGGGAAGGTGGAGACAAGGAAGCAGGGGAGATGGATGAGGGGGACAAGGAGACAATGGGGTAAACAAAACTCTTAACTCTTAACTCTTAACTCTTAACTCTTAACTCTTAACTCTTAACTCTTAACTCAGCACTCAGCACTCAGCACTCCCAATGCCCTATGTCTTAACTTGAAGCTTGGCTATATCTTTGCCAGTTCGGTTTTTGATTACTCGTGCAGGTATGCCGACAGCAACGGAAAAAGGAGGAATATCTCTATTAACAACTGCTCCCGCACCAATAACGCTGCCTTTGCCGATAGTAACGCCATCTAATACTGTTACTCCATGTCCTAGCCAACAATCATCCTCAATCACAATTCCCTTGCGAGTAACACCTTGGAATTTAATTAGCTCCATCGGATCGGCAAAATTATGATTATTGGCATATATCCCTGAGTGGGCGGCAATCAAGCAGTGTTTACCAATTTTAATGTCTCCTGGCCCCTCAATACACACGTTGGGAGCAATGAAAGTGTCTTCATCAATATGTATATACGTATCTTCCAAACACCCTATATCAACGTTACGCTCAATCGCGACTCTATTTCCTAGATGAATTCTATTATTTTTGTGTCCTCTCGCATCCATCCGCACACCCTTGAAAATATAGACTCCTGCGCCGATCTCAATACAAGAAGTACCGTTAAATTCAACACCATTTTGAATATACACTGGACTGCCTATCTGGCTAAAAATACTACGGTATCCTAAATTACGCAACTTTGGACCGAGAAGAAGTGTTGGAATATCTCCTAACACTGTAGTTACTAAAAGTTCTTGCATGCGCTGCAATTTGGAAAAATATTGCTCGTTCTGCATGGCTACATATCTCTTTAATCAATTGTTGTTGACAGTGTTGAAGTTGTTTTGGCTGTATTCTAATCTTCTGTCAATACCAATAGGCTCTGTGTGTATTAATACATGAGCTAAGGTATCAAGATCACCAAAATTCCCTAAGATTTTTAGATGGTTTTCAACATTTGAAAAACCATAGTCTGGCTCTGACTATGCGAGCAATTCTTGAGGCTAGGTGTGTATAATTACTCAAGTAATATGCACAATTACGTTAATTCGTTAGCAGATTTTGTACTATATGCACGTAAAAGTTTGGCTTATTTTTCACAAAATCACTTAACAAAACAATTTAGTGCATTGCTGGGTCAAAACTCAGGCTTTTAAATTGTCTGATGGAAAATTTGCTGGTTTAGATAGACTACTGTTTTTGTTCTTTGGCAAATTTTAAAAGCTTGCTACCGCTAACACCACTCCTAAAGCAAATAGAGATAGTGTTGTTTGTCTTGAGGCTATTTCCTCTCAAGCGGTTTTATTCTTTTGAAGCAACTTCGTTTCAAAAGTTATTTTGCAACAAAAAATACATTTAACTAGACTATATTTAAAGTTTAGATAAATTTTATGCCTAGCATGACAATGTAATTATTGTTGGATTTTTCTGGGTATTTTTGCCCAAAAAATCCAATTAAGGTGGATTATCTCCCACATCAGCCATCACATTGAAGTTAACCATCGGTGCAAACAAGTAAGCGCTTCCCCGACTGCTATGACGGCTTTCTTGCAACGAATTTCTAGAGTATGCTGCTCCAATCATGTTGCACACGGATGATTTACAGACTAACCAATTCAAGTTTGTAATGACATGAATGGTTTTTAATAACAATTGTTTTTAACGATAGCACATTTTATTTTTAGTGGAACACTCTCACCAACTTAGTTGATTTCCAGATTTATTGTTGATGATAATGGTAGAAGTAAGTTAAGTTTTTTACTAGAGCAATCGCTACTCTGAAATACTTTTATACACTAGACTTCTTGGCATTTGTCGGGGTAAAGGGGAAGGTGGGGCCCCCTCTGGGGGTAAGGGGCGGGGGAAAAGGGTAAAAAAACTCAAAATCCTTTCCCTTTAACCTTTTCCCTTTTCCCTAAGAGTGCAAAAATATATTTTTGCAAGAGGTCTACTTAAATGGCATTCATTCAGGACGGAAATTTAAAAATGTTGTAAGTGGTTATTAGCATTTTTGTCTATATTTCTACCGTTACTATTTTATAATTGGGCGTTAAACTCAGAATGATATCTACTATACTTGTGACACCCTCTTCGTTAAAAAGCTAAAGTAGCTGAAAATTTTCCTCTTCCCTATTACTGATATCTAAAAATTTATAAATCACCCGAATGGGTGAGCCAAGCGGGTGATGCGTACTTGTTACTACTTATTATAAATTTTATTAAAAGAAAGCTAAAAGTAGCTTAGTTTCGAGGATAAATCACAAAAAAACATCTAATTTTCCAAATTGAGGTATCGGTTTTAACTCACACACTTGGTTCAAATTATGGCTTTAATTAAAGAAATTGTACAAGAAGCTCTAACTATCGGCTATCTGAGTGTTGTAGCCGAAGATCAACTGCGATCGCAGCTTCAAGGGAATTATGACTCAGAAGACCTAGATGCCTGGATAATTTTACAGCGAGCTATTGCAGCAGGTGATGTCAAACAAGAGTCGCGCCGAAAAAAAGCTTCCCCATCTCCTAAAGCCAAGGACACTTCATCAAGTATCAAACTTGCTTATCAAATGGCAGCGGAACTCGCTTATGCAGCAGCTGTAGCTCTGACAATGACAAAAAGTACTAAAGATCAGCCTTCACTAGGTGCATAAAATAACACGTTTATAAGTTATTTTCCTGGTGTAGTGCAAATATTTCATACCAAGTAGTTAGTGTAGGCGTAGTCCGCACTTCTCTATAAAACGCTGCGCGTAGCTTGCTTCCCCGGAGGGGTACGACAAAGCTACTTCGACTGCGCTCAGTACAAGTCAGTGACCACCGCAGGCATCGGTTTTCTTGATTAACTGCTTGGTAAGGCTTTCATCCGATTATTTATGGGGTTTCCCTTCTGCTCCTGACTTGAAAGTGCTGAGTGCTGAGTGAAAATCCCAGTCTTGAGAAGATTTTCATGCAAGGCTTTTGAAACTCGTTTTATTTGGACTGCCTTCTTTGACAGGGCAGTTTTATTAAAAAATAATTAAAAATTTTAACTTTACTAGACCCAGGTATGGGGAATTTTCACCCTCAGTCAAGAATCTCTAATTGATCCCCGGAAGCAATACTAAAATAAATATAAATTATTTATTCAAAACTAAATTTTTTTAAGTGATACATACCAGTAAATGATTAAATCTTGATATACCAAGTACATGGCTCAGAGTAAGGCATAGAATTAGAAACACCTTGGTGTAAACTTTAGCAACGAGGTTAAAAATAATTCTCAATGCTTAACAAAGTCATCGCTTTTTCACAAACTACTGTATAAAGAATTGGCAACATTGGTAAAGAGAGTAAACAATAACCATAGCTAAACTTGGAGTTTTGCCAACTTATGCAGCCAATTCGTACATTTAACGTATCCCCTTCACTACCGCCGCGACTCGAACCACTACGGCGGCTGGCATATAACTTGCACTGGGATTGGAACGTTGATACTAAAGATTTATTTCGTCGCTTAGACTCTGACCTGTGGGAGTCTAGCCATCATAACCCAGTGTTAATGTTGGGTACAATCTCTCAATCGCGGCTTCTGGAAGTTGTCGAAGATGAAGGCTTTTTAGCGCAAATGGATCGAGCTGACCGTCAGTTAGACGATTATTTGCAAGAGCGCACCTGGTATCAGAAACAACGGGAGCAGAAACCCAAAGAATGCTACGCCTATTTTTCGGCGGAATTTGGACTTGTAGATTGTTTGCCAGTCTATTCTGGGGGTTTGGGCGTTTTGGCGGGGGATCACCTCAAATCTGCCAGTGACTTGGGACTACCGCTTGTCGGTGTAGGTTTGCTGTATCAGCAAGGCTACTTTGCCCAGTATCTCAATGCCGATGGCTGGCAGCAAGAACGCTACTTGCTCAACGATTTCTATAATATGCCCTTGCATCTGGAGCGCAATGCCGATGGTTCTGAACTGCGGATTGCGGTAGATTATCCAGGACGTAAGGTATATGCCAGAGTTTGGCGCGTACAGGTAGGAACGGTTCCCCTGTATCTCCTGGACACCAACATTGAACCGAACAACACTTACGACCACGACATCACAGATCAACTGTATGGTGGCGACATCGATATGCGTATCCACCAGGAAATCATGCTGGGGATCGGTGGTGTGCAAATGCTCAAAGCTTTGGGGCTGAAAGTTACCGCTTACCACATGAATGAAGGCCACGCCGCCTTTTCTGCTTTAGAACGCATCCGCTTGCTGATTCAGGAAGAAGGACTGAATTATCCCCAAGCTAGACAGGTAGTGGCTTCCAGTAATATCTTTACTACCCACACGCCAGTACCGGCAGGAATTGACTTGTTCGCTCCCGACAAAATGCTGCACTATCTGGGGTACTATGCAGAGATATTTGGGTTGCCCAAAGAGCAATTTTTAGGACTGGGGCGTGAGAATACAGGCGATTTATCTGGGCCTTTCAGTATGGCAGTGCTGGCGCTGAAAATGGCAACATTTTCTAACGGTGTCGCACAACTGCATGGTGTGGTATCGCGGCAAATGTTCCAGGGCTTATGGCAGAAAGTGCCAGTGGAGGAAGTGCCGATCGCAGCAATTACCAACGGTGTTCATGCTCGGAGTTGTGTGGCGAAATCGACTCAAGAATTGTACGATCGCTACCTCGGCCCAAATTGGTCATCAGCAGCACCAGATAGCCCATTGTGGGAGCGGATGGACGCCATACCCGATGAAGAGTTGTGGCGCAATCACGAACGCTGCCGCTTAGATATGATTTTGTATGTGCGTGACCATCTAGTTAAGCATTTAACCGATCGCGGCGCTTCTGCCTCCGAAATTACCCAAGCCCAAGAAGTTTTAGATCCTTACGCTTTCACCATTGGTTTTGCTCGTCGCTTTGCCACCTACAAACGCGCCACCCTCTGGATGCGCGATTTGGAGCGGATTAAGCGGCTTCTGCTGGCTAACAAAGACCGGAAAGTGCAATTTGTGATTGCTGGTAAGGCACATCCCAAGGATATTCCCGGTAAAGAGTTGATCCGCGAGATCAATCACTTTATCCGTGAACAGCATTTAGAAAAACAGGTAGTGTTTGTTCCCAATTACGACATTCACATCTCCCGGTTGATGGTTGCGGGTTGCGATATCTGGTTAAATACACCGCGTCGTCCACGGGAAGCTTCTGGTACCAGTGGCATGAAAGCAGCAATGAATGGATTGCCGAATTTAAGTGTATTAGATGGCTGGTGGGATGAAGCTGATTACGTCCGCACGGGCTGGGCGATTGGACATGGAGAGAATTACGACGATCCCAACTACCAGGATGAAGTAGAAGCCAACGCTCTCTACGAGTTGTTAGAGAAGGAAGTTGTACCGTTATTTTATGACCATCGGGATACTGATGGTTTGCCCCGTCCGTGGGTTGCCAAAATGAAGGATGCAATTCGGTTGAATTGTCCGTTCTTTAATACAGCGCGGATGGTAGGAGAATATGCACAAAGGGCTTATTTCCCAGCTAGCGATCGCTATCATACCCTGACTGTTGATAACTATGCTCCAGCGAAAGAACTAGCTGCTTGGAAAGAAAAACTAAGCGAACACTGGTTCAACATCAGAATCAAAGATGTTGATGTATCGGCAGCTTCAGACATTGAGGTTAACCAAACCGTTGCCGTCAAAGCCAAGGTTGACTTGGCAACTTTGACGAATGATGATGTGCAGGTGGAGTTATATCAAGGTGCGATCGATGCCAATGGTGATATTGTCAACGCTGTGCCAGTGGTGATGGATTACCAAGGCGAAGATGGACAGCAATTGAGTATTTACACTGGTAATATCATCTATACCGCTTCTGGTTTACAAGGCTTGTCTTTGCGTGTATTGCCGAAAAATAAAAATCTGGCTAATCCTTATGAACCAAGGTTGATTGCTTGGGCAGAGTAAGAGTGTTGAGTAGTTATTGAATACTCAAGATTAGGCGTTGCTGATTTAAGTTTAGCAACGCCTTTTATGTTAAACATTTTCTGGTATAGCTAAGTGCTGAGTGCTGAGTGCTGAGTGCTGAGTAAAAATCCAGTTTTTTCAGGACTTTGAGCAATCAACACTGTCCTAATCTGTGTGACTACGGCTATAGATAGTTAATATCTAGTAGCTGTTCTAAAGTGTAACTACAAGATTGAGGTAAGTTATCTAGTTTGCCATCACTTTTCTCAATTACATATCCTAAGGCATCATCATAAATTGATGCTAATTCATTTTCTAAGTATTGATATAAATTCGTTGTCAAGTTACGTTTTAATTGATTCCTGAAACTTCTAATTTCTGCTTTCCAATGTCCAGAATTATATTGAGATTCTTCTGTCCAATATTGTAATAATAAAAGGTGTCTAATAATTTGTTCTAATAAACTAGCAACCTTGGCTTTGTCTCTACGACCCAAATTTTCTAGCTCCTCAATTAAATTTTCTAAATCTAGTTCTTCTAAATGGTTAGCTTTCAATAGCTTGATTGTTTCCTCTAACCAGAGATGATCATCAATTTCATAAAGCTCTTTTAAACTCAAGTTAGAACTAACTCTTTGCATAAAACCTCTTTGAGTTAAATCTTACGAGATTACAATTTTAGGCTAACATTCTTTGAGGGATGACAATGTAGCCAGTAGTGCGATCGCCTAATACCAAATTACGTTCTTCTCCCCAATACCACCAGTATGCAGCAACGTAAGCGCAAATTTGGCTATCCAGTTTATCTTCGGTTGCTTTGAGGGCTGCGCCTGTGGTGGGTATTTCCAGAAGGAACGTAGGGCTATCGCAGAGGCGCAGAGCAGGAGAAAAGGAGGGGAGGATATCGAGAAGATAATTTTGAAGTTTGATTAATTCTAGGCGACGCTCATTGAGGCGCCCTTTTTTGTATTTGAGGATGCGTTCTAAGTTGAATAAGTTAACGATTGCTGGGTGGGGAAAGACTTCTATTTGATATCTGCTGAGTTTTTGCGGTTCTATGGTGGGGGCGTGGGCAAAACCGCGTGATTCTAATTCTAAGCCAAAGTTGATGGTGCGATCGGCAAAGGGTAGGTTTTGATTAGCTGGGTAGCAGCCTGCATGATATTTGCCAAAGTACTTGTGGCTAAGTTTGTCAGGGAGGCGGCTTCCGGTGGCGTTGGGTATGAGGGTAGGTGCATCTACGGCGATGATGGCTGGTTCATCTGGTTGGACGTTTTGATCGATCCAGGTGAGGATGTCTGCAATGGCTTCTTTGCGGTCTAAATCGAGTAATTGCAGTTGTCCATCTACCCATTCTAAACAGCATAGTCCACTTGGTTGCGATCGCCAGCCTAAATCAATGCCAATAAATTTCATTGTAATAACACGAATTTGCGATTATTCTCGCATTTACTGACAACCATTTACCTAAATTTACTTGCTCAAAATCTTGATAAATAATCTTATAATCTTAAAAAGATTGTCTTAATTTATTTTATCTCGCATAAATTAATCAAGATTATTCCAATGAAAATCTTATTTTTACATCCCAATTTTCCCTCGCAATTTCGCAACCTAGCGATAGTTTTGGGTAAAGATCCTAATTGCCAAGTTGTCTTTGGTACAAATCGTCGTGAAGGGGAAATACCTGGCGTTTTCAAAGCTATTTATACCCCTTCTCGTGAAGCTGCGCCTCAAACTCACCACTACGTTCGCAACCTGGAAAATGCTGTTCTTACCGCTCAAGCTGTCTATCGCGTGGCAGAAAAATTAAAATCCGAGGGTTTCTTTCCAGATATAGTTTATGGTCATTCTGGTTGGGGGCCGACTTTATTTATGAAAGATGTTTTTCCCAAAGCAGAATTATTGTGTTATTTCGAGTGGTTTTATCACGCTCACGGTTCCGATGCAGATTTCGATCCCAACGATCCGTTGAATGCTGATGATGAATGCCGTATCCGCGTGAAAAATGCACCGATTTTAACTGATTTATATAGCTGCGATCGCGGTCTTTCTCCAACTAATTGGCAGCGTCAGCAGTTTCCCAAAGAATATCATAGCAAACTCACTGTAATTCATGATGGTGTTGATACCAACTATTTTGTTCCCAAACCAGGTGCAAAGTTAGTTTTACCAAGAATAAATCTGGATCTTTCCCATGTGGAAGAGTTGGTAACTTATGTAGGACGAGGAATGGAACCTTATAGAGGTTTTCCGCAGTTTATGGAAACGGTGGCGCTAATTCAGCAGCGACGGCCTAAGTGCCATGTGGTAGTTGTGGGAGAAGATCGGGTTGCTTATGGTAAAAATCTCCCCGATGGTCAGACTTATAAACAATTAATGTTAGAAAAATTAAAATCATCTTTGGATTTATCGAGACTGCACTTTACAGATAGGCTTCCTTACAATGAGTACCTTCAGGTTTTGCAAGCTTCTTCTGCCCATGTTTATTTAACCCGTCCTTTTGTTTTATCTTGGTCAATGTTAGAAGTAATGGCAGCAGGATGTTTACTAATAGCTTCTAAGACTTCACCAGTCTTGGAGGTTGTACAGGATGGGGTGAATGGACTGCTGGTAGATTTCTTTTCTCCTCAGAATATTGCTAATCGGGTTGAAGAAGCATTGAATAATCCTCAAGAGATGAAAGCAATTCGTGCGAATGCGCGAGAGACAATTCTGAAGCGTTATGATTTGGCAAGACTGTTACCACAGCATTTGCAATGGATGTTCGCTGGTAAAACTTCTGATAATTTGAAAAAGCGCCCAAGTTCTAAAGGATTTGGCAAAAATTAGTCATTGGTCATTGGTCATTTGTCATTTGTCACTTGCATAAATATTTTTTGCCTCAAGCAAACGTGCAAATAAAAGCTTGAAAATAAAGACTTTTGCAAGAAGTATATTAATCATTAGTTATTGCTCTTGAGCAAATGACAAACTATAAATGACCAATACAACGTTTGAAGAGGCTGTACCACCGACTAAGCTTAGTACAAATGACCAATGACCAATGACAATAACTCTTAGAGAGGCTGCACCAATAATTAAGCTTAGTACAAATGACAAATAAAGATAAAAGTGATATTGAAAATGCGAATTATTTTTACCATTGCCCATTTTTTCAAACCTAGCAATGAGGGTCGTCATGCTTCCCAACGCAAAGACCCACAACCTCGCTTGGAGGCGTTAACTAAAAGCATTACTGCTTTACATCAATTATTTGGCAAATCTCAAAGTATTATCAACATTGCTCAACGACTAGCTTTCCCTGCTAATCAGCCGCAGTCTCACGAACTAGATATTGTTATTTGTACAACTCAAGATAATCATCTTCTGAATCAGCTTCCCTTACCATCCCATTTATATAAGCATCATTCTACTAATGTAGAACCTCTACTTTTGGGGTTTGAGTGCCAAGCTATTCTGCAAACCTGTATCGGTCAGTATGATTATTACTGCTTTCTTGAAGATGACTTAATTATTCATGACCCTTGGTTTTTTATAAAATTAAACTGGTTTACTCAACAAGCGGGCGATTTAAATTTGCTCCAGCCAAATCGTTATGAAGTCTCTCCCCACGGTTTGGTTCACAAAGCTTATATTGATGGGGATTTGGCTTTGCGAGTAACTGCTCCTTTTCAAAATATACAGGAGCAACAGGAACTCAATGGTGCAATCATGAATGCACCAATTACCTTTCGTCGTGCCCTCAATCCTCACGCAGGCTGCTACTTTTTAAATGCAAATCAAATGGCTTACTGGGCTAATCAAACCTATTTTTTGAACCGAGATATTAGTTTTGTTGGGCCTCTAGAAAGTGCTGCTACTTTAGGAATTATGAAAACATTCCGAATTTACAAAACATCGCCGGAGCAAGCAAGCTTTTTGGAGATTCAGCACTTTGGAACTGGATTTTTGGGGCTAATTGGTGGACAGGTGGGTTTGGCTCAAAGGTAAATCGAATTTAAGAGTTTGGTTTTTGTGAGCAAAATTAATGCGATCGCTATTGATCAAAACACAATAAAAACACATTAGCGATCGCTGAACAATCAACTAATATTAAATTGTGACTAATGGTTTTTCAACAGGTGTAGGCGTAGTCAGGGGATCAAATCCTAATTGCTCAGTAATGCGCTCTCTGGCTAAAAGGCGATATTCCCAAAAATGCTCGCCAGCAGCACATAAACCCAAATACATATTCACAAATTGCGGCTTGGTGCAAAGAATAGCCCAAAGCTGTTGCCAAAATTGACCGCGAATTTCTTGCCGTTGCCAACCTTGACGCCAAAGCAAGTGTCCAAGTAGCCGCAGTCCTTTGCCAGGAGGAAAATACATTGTCTGCTGTAGTTGGGGATTAGGTGTAATCTTCAGGCATTGTTCAAAACAACGTCGGAGATAGTTTTTGGGTTCGTATATTCTCCAAATTGCCTCTAAATATTCTTTAGCAACTTCAGCCATCGGACGCGTAGGAACAAAATTCATTAAGGAATTCTGATCCCCCACCTCTAAACCTCCAAAACCTTCTAATAATCGCTCCTCTTTTTTTAGTCTTTGCCAAAGGGCTGTATTGGGAAGAGCTTGCAGTATACCGAGCATCGGTTGAGGAATGCCGGTTTCTTCAACAAAAGCTTGAATTCGCTCCCCAGCACCAGCTTTTTCTCCATCAAAACCAATGATAAATCCTGCATAGATCAACAATCCAGCTTCATTGATGGTACGACAGGCTTCTAAAAGGGGATTGCGGGTATTTTGAAACTTGCGAGTCACTTGCAGGCTGTCTTGGTCTGGTGTTTCAATACCCAAAAAGACTGCGTAGAAACCAGCTTTAGCCATTAGTTCTAATAGCTCAGTGTCTTCTGCTAGGTTGACGGAAGCTTCAGTCAGGAAGGTGAAGGGATAATTATGTTCCTGCATCCACGGAATTAACTCTTGTAAGAGGCGTTTTACATTGCGTTTATTGCCAATGAAGTTATCATCCACAACGAACAAAGATCCGCGCCAGCCTAAGTCATAAAGGGTTTGGAGTTCTGCTAGGGTTTGACTGGGTTCTTTAGTCCGTGGTTTGCGACCGTATAAATTGATGATGTCACAGAATTCGCATTCAAAAGGACAACCGCGAGAAAACTGGATTGCCATCATTAAGTAATCATCTCGCTTGAGTAAATCAAAGCGGGGGATGGGGCTTTGGGTGACATCTGGTTTTTCCAGGGCGCGGAAGGTTCCTTGTTCTTCACCTTTAGCGATCGCATCTAAAAATTGCGGAACTGTAATCTCTCCTTCATCTAAAATCAAATAGTTAGCTCCTGCTTTTTCGGCAGGTTCTGGCACTGAGGTTGGATAAGGGCCACCCACAGCAACTTTTTTCCCTAGTTGGGCTGCTTTGTGAATTTGGGCGAGAAAGTCTTCTTTCTGTGCAAGCATCGCAGAAAGAATCACGATGTCGCACCATTGCCAATCAGCATCCGTTTCTTGGTTAACATTGCGGTCATAAAACCGAACTTCCCAGTCTGTTGGTAGCATCGCAGCAACAGTCAAAATCCCTAACGGTGGAATAAATGCTTTAAGTCCCGCTATTTTCATGAATTCGTCGTAAGACCAAAACGTTTTAGGAAAGCGGGGGTAAAGTAAGAGTACTTTCATTGCTGTAGTCCTCTAATTAAATTTTGGTTGAAAAATTTTTTACTTTTGACAAATCCGAGTTTTGGATGGTCATTGCAGAGATGATGCTACGATCCCACTAGCTTTATTTTTGCTCTATCTATTTTTAGATAGACATTTGCATCGGCAAAGATAATTTTGTAGTCAGCTAGCAGGATTACCGCCGTTGTTATAAAATATAATGGCGGATTTATGCAACGAAAAACTGCCAGACCAATCGTCTGCTAGTAAATCCAGAAATAATTGAGCATTTTTATAGACCAGAGTAGTAAAGCTTTCATCAGCAGACTCTCCTGAGTGAAAAAATTAACTCATAATGTTGAGGTTACTGCTACTTTCTCTAAAAAAAATTTAAATTTTGTCTATTTTTGTAAATCAAAAGTACATAAACTGCTTTGATGAGGAGAAAAAGCTTTCATTACGGCGTTTTGTAGTCGAGTATTTCTATTGTTGTGTTATGTAAACGCAACCTTTTGCAATGCCATTACATCGAGCGGCCATGCCATTACATCGAGCGGCCATGCCATTACATCGAGCGGCCATGCCA
>NZ_JAVRCI010000051.1:0-19201 GCF_034530835.1 Nostoc sp. DedQUE12b
CCCAATGCCCAATGCCCAATGCCCAATGCCCTATTCGCTATCTTCAATGCCATTCCATTGGCTGATACGGAAAACAACAAATTCAGCCGGTCTGACGGGACAAACTCCGACTTCAATATATAAACGTCCTAAAATTCTGGTTTCTGGTGGGTTCAATTCTTCGTCACACTTGACATAAAATGCTTGTGCTGGAGATGCACCAAATAAAGCACCTTCACGCCAGATACGTTCTAAGAAATTACTGACGGTGCGGGTGACACGCGCCCATAAATCTTGGTCGTTCGGTTCAAAAACTACCCACTGAGTCCCCAGTTCTAGGGATTTCTCGATATAGCTAATTAATCTACGCACACTGATGTAACGCCACTCTGTTTTATCTGGCTCAACTAGAGTACGTGCGCCCCAAATGCGGATACCTCGATTGGGGAAGCTGCGAATACAATTTATCCCCAAGGGGTTTAATAGTTCTTGTTCGCGGAAGTTTGTGTCATAGCCCAAACCAATTACGCCTCTGGGAACTTCATTTGCTGGGGCTTTGTAAACTCCTCTGGTTTCGTCAGTGCGGGCCCAAACTCCCATCACATGGCCACAAGGAGGTACTAAAATTGGATTACCGCGATCGCGTGGATTGGGTACTTTAATCCAAGGATAATAAAGGGCCGCAAACATCGAACGACGGTTAAATCTATTCAACCACTCCACTACTTGTTGCGGTTTGACGGCTTCCGGTGGCGAATCAAGTACAACCATCCGGTTGGGCGGGTTGGGAATATCGCCACTGGCAGAACCCTCGCACATACTAATCATCAACTCGATGATGCCGTGAACTTGATCTAAATTCAGTACTTGTTCTTGATAAGCCCGCATCACATCAGGACAAGCCAGCATTGTGATTTCATCAACTTCAAAGATACCGCGTACCCCGGTGCGATCGTCTCTAACCCCTTCTAAATTTTGCGAAAATCTATCGGGTGTGGCAGCGACGATGGGTGGCGCTAGTTCATATTGACCATTAACCGGACGACGAGCTAAAGGCTGTCCACTTTGAGTGATGTCTTCTAGAGTGACATACATCGAATTTCTCAATGCCGCCAGCGCATAAGTTGCCGTTTGACCATTAGGCTCGCGGTTCATCGTCAAATTCTCATATTCCTCTAAAAGTTCATCTCCGCGACGAATTTGGATGGTGAAATACTCGCCCGTATTTGGAGGTGCTTCTCCTTCAGTACCTTCAGGTAGGGCACGCGGTGAACCATCTATAATAACGATATTTACTAATCCGCCTGCTGCTTGCTCAGGGCGCAAAGTAAAACGCAGGGCTGGACGATTACCTCGAGCGTTGATTCGTAAGTTAGCTGGTTCTGGAGTCGCGGGTTTGGGTGCGCCTGGTAACTGAGTCCCAATGCTTGTTACCCAGCAACGACCGCCACCATTCATAAAGTAGCCGTAGACTGAAAAGGGTAAATAGGCGTTGAAGTCGGTAAAGCCGTCAGAGTTGGGACGGGCAAAGTAGTTTAAAAATTGCGTCCAAGTGGTTACTAGCATGGGCTTGTATAATTCAGCCCCACCGCGAACGTCTTCTGTAAAGCCTACAAATCCAGCAACTGCTGTGCTAACACCTTCAATTGGTCGGCTACCCCGGTCAATTTCTTCGATATAAACACCAGGAGCAAAGTAATCAAGTCTAGCCATGAAAGTTTCTCCAAGTCAGTAAAAATCTAATTATTCAGGAGTTAGAAATATTTCTTTGAAAGTATGACTTTGGTTATCTACCAATGCATTGACGTTTTGGGGTAAATAGCCCGGATGATTCAGAGTCAAAACATAATTACCTAAATGAAGGTCTTCAAAAAAGAACAGCCCTTCTTTAGTGGTTAATATGGATTTTTCAGTTCCCCTCACAGCCACTTCTGTCGCTACCAGCGGCAAATTTGTCACCGCACTTTTGACAATACCCGCGATCGCAACTCGTCTGGTTAATACTAAACTGTCACTATCGCGAGACAATTGATTTCGCAAATTGAAAATTCGCTCCCAAACCAAAGGCACTGGAGTCGGTTGTGGCTCGAAGGGTATTGTAACTGTCAAATATAAGGCTGAACGCAATGGCACACTGAGAGCGCTCCATAAAGAGCCAATCTCAATTGGCGGCTCTAGGGCAACTGTCATGTTCAAATTACCATAGCCCCGTAATTCAGGAACCAAAAACTCCTCTTCCAAGGTGCGATGGCGCAACAGCACAGTCAATGCCTCACTAATAAAGTGATGCTCACCTAAAGCTGTTCTATCCCAGGCTGTTAATAGCAGCGAAACATCAAACCAAGCTGGTGCCCAATTTACAGTGGCAGGTTGTAGAGCGCGTGTTAGCTTGCGTTCTACTTGCCTGCCAGAATGTTGTACCTGCTTACTCTCACGTATATCAAAAATATATAAATTGAGAGTCGGGCCTGCTCCCTCTTCCCTACGATTACCAGGATGGCTAAAGTCAATTTGCTCTGTACTGGTAAGTGAGGTTCCTCCAGCTAGAATTTCGGCTAAAGTTTGAAGAACGAAGATAAGCATGAAGGTGTTCTGCTGGTAGCTAATCCAGATGCCTCTACAGTATATGTATCGGGCTTCTAAAGTTAATTAGACTTTTGTCGATATTTTTTAAATCGGGTATTGGGTCAAGAATCCGTAAAGCAGCAACTTCAGTTTGTAGATTAATCTGGAGCAGTTCTTAATTGGACGCACTATATTTTTTTCTTGTGGGGTGGGTTGAAAAGCATTGGTGTCAAGTTAGCCCAAATGTCAAAGGTATATTCATCGAATTCGGGGTGTCGTTTATTGAATTCGGGGTGTCGTTTATTGAATTCAGGCAGCCGATTATTATTTTTGTTCAATTTTAATTTGAGGAGGATAAAACCTAAACACAAAAAGACTTTTCATCCAGTCCCTAGCTATACTAGTTGACCCCAGTGATTTCATCTTAACTTGACACTAATGGCTGAAAAGCCGACCCAAGTAGTCCATTAAGCTAACGAAAGCTTGGGTACGTAGTAAGCATTTCAGTGCTTAACATCAGGACTAAAGTCCTTACTACAAACTTGTTTACACAGCAAAGTTAGCTTAATACGCGTGTGAATACAAACCTTAATAATTATTTGTATGAATTATCTCAAAAGAGAACTTAACAAAAAAATAAACATTGCTGAGACTGCATAATTTTATACTGGTCAGCAGAAGAGTAAAAACATTTGGTTGCAAAAAGCGAGTGAAGCTATGACACTAGGCTTTTCTGTACAGAAACTAGACAATGGCTCTAATTATTTGAGTTCCTCAGACATCCAAAGCTTTTGTCGACTGGAGTCTGAGCAGTTAACTAGTAAGTATCCAATTTTTTTCGTTCGCATTGTCTATCATGATTCATTATTGAGAGCTAATCAAGAGGTGATAAATTATGATCAAGACCAAGTTCCTTTTTCCCCAAAAACTTTAGCTTATTTGCGATCGGAAGCATGGCTTACAGATTTTCCGCCTGTGTTGAATTTACAGGAATTTAAGCTTAAGGACTTTTCATCCATTTCTTACATTTGCCCCATATCTTATAGAAATCAAAAAACTGAATATATTCAAATCATTAGTCATGAACCTCTCTCGTCGAGTTTACAACTATATGTAAAACGCTCTGCTATGCTGCTGAGTAAGTATATAGATATTTCCTTAGACTATGGCAGACAAAAAACTGAAATTAAACTCCTAGAAGATATTTTGCACCGAGTCGGTCATCAATTACGTAACTCTTTAGGACTCATAGGATTGTATGCACATAATCTCTGTTTAGGTTTAGAGGATAGCCCTTGGCAAGAGCAAGCAACAATCATCAGCGAAAGTATACAAGATTTAGATACTAATTTAAATGAACTAATTGATTGCGGTCAAAGTACAAAATTAAGGGTAACACATCAAGATTTAAGAAGTTTACTGGGTGAAAGTATCACCAATTTGCAACCTCTAATTAGTCAGAAAAAACTTAAAATATTGATTCCCGATACATCGACAATACTGAAGATAGACAAATTACAAATGAAACAAGTTTTTGATAATATCCTCAATAATGCCGCTCATTTCAGTCCTAATTCAGGAACTATTACCTGTAGCTGGCAAATTTTCCAAGATGAAGTTTTAATTAAAATCTCCGATCAAGGGCCAGGATTGTCTCAAGAAGACTTACAAAAAATATTTACCCCATTTTATTCCCGACGCAAAGGAGGTACAGGACTTGGTTTAACTATTGCTAAAAAAATCATTTTGGATCATCAAGGAAGTATCTGGGCACAAGTTTTATCAGAAAGTGGGGCACAATTTTCGATGATTTTGCCTCGTTCAAGGAGCGTGAATTAATTCATAATTCATCATAAAAAATATGATTAATGATAGTAATAAACTTTCAGTTTTACTTGTAGATGATGAAGAACGCTTTCGTCAAGGATTACGTACTCTCCTAAATTTTTATAGTATTAATTCTGCGTTACCTGTAGAAGTTATTGGTGATGCAGATTCTGTTGAACAGGTTTTAAAATTTACAACTCAGAAGTGTCCAGATTTAATTTTGCTGGATATGCAATTGAAAGGATGTGATGGAATTACAGTTCTGGCACGTCTTAAAGAAGCTGCTTACAGTGGCAAAGTTTTAGTATTGTCGGCTCATCAAGAAGACGACTGGATTTTTAGAGCTATGCAGGGAGGAGCCGCAGGTTATGTGTTTAAAAATCGTGTGGCAACCCAATTGTGTGAAGCTATTGACACTGTAACCAGGTCAGAAATTTATCTACCTTCAGAAGTTGCTAGTCGATTTTTCCGGTTTTTTCAGGCTTATTCAGATTCTTGTGTAAAAGCATGTCATGAGGTGCATTTAACGGAAAGAGAGCAAGAGGTTTTATACTGGTTAACTCAAGGTGCTTCTAATGAAGAAATTGCTAAACATTTGTATGTAACAGTTGCTACTGTTAAGGCGCATCTCACTAGTATTTTTGAAAAATTGAAGGTTACTAGCCGGACTCAAGCGATTGTGACTGCCCTCAAGCTAGGATTAGTTCATGCTTGAGCGCGACGGAAGTAGTCGGCGCAATTCACGAAACTTTTTGTATATGGCTTCATTTGAATCTTTTTATCAAGAATACCCCTGCTCGTACAATTCTCCCTTAAGTTGCGATCGCCCCTTCCAAACGGCGCAGCAAATCAAGGGCGCTAAGTTTTGCTTGGAATGTGGTTTTCCAGCAACTTTACCACAGGAGGCTGAGATTAAAGGAAGTCAGGGAACTTATCAAATAACTAGTTTTGTTGGCGTGCGCGGTTTAGGCCGTTTATACTCAGGTGTTCAACTTAAAGATAAACAACCTGTAATCATCACAGAATACCTGCTCCCCAATCGTTCTTTTAATGAAAGTGAGACTCAAAAGCGAAAAGAGACTTTTAAACGGGTGGGTGGGGTAAGTTTAGCCGATAGTCGAATTCAAAACTTCCGTCTGGTGGAAACTAAAGAAGCGATCGCAGATCAAAAAGGAGAGCGCTGTTATTTAATTACTCAAGGCATAGAGTCATCCCAAACTTTAGGTAAATATCTCATAGAAAAGGGAGCAATGACATCTCTTGAGGTGCGTGAAGTACTAAATCAAGGTTTACAAACTCTCCAGTTTCTCCACACTCAAAAGCTGCGTTTTCCCTCCAATCAAACACAACTAGGTATCACTCACGGCAATATCAATTTAGATAGTACTTTGATTAAAGTAGAAAATAATCAAAAATTTTCTATATACTTTTGTGATTTAGCTATCTGGGAAAACTTATTTATTCCCCCGATTATTCCTCAACCTGCTGCCGCCAGACCTGAGCAAGATTTAGAATCATTAGGATTATTAGCCTTTTATTTATGGGTAGGGCGGACAACTAATTTTTCATCTAACCAGCCTCTCAATCCTAGAGATAATCAACAATGGCCGGATACCGATAGCTATTTAAAGCAGTTCATTTATCGCTTAATTCGGCTAGAAACCCCTTTTGAGAGTGCAGAAGCGGCTCGTAAAGCACTACTAGAACTTCCTCAAGAAGATCGTGCTAAAAGTTCAAGTTCAGTGCGTTCGCCAGGTTCTCAAGAACTAAAAAAGCCTTTGCCAACGCCCTTATTTTTGTTATTAATCCTATTTCTATTACTACTTGGCGGGGGAATTTGGTATTGGCTTTGGGGTAGGAAGACAGATAATCCTAATCAATATATCCAATGGTCTAGACTTGTGCGGAATTTTTCCGAAGTCCCCAACGTTCCTTCTGGACAATTTACTTACACAGGAGAAAAAGATAGTACATGGAGTTTTGTTTTAACGCAATTAGTGGACAACAGCCGTTTAGGAGATTTATTGACCAGACCAAAGCCAGATGCAACAGCAACATTTGACTATAAATCTGTTTTTTCATCAAATATAAATAATCCAATTCAAAGTATCGAAGAAGTTCAAACAAATAAAAAAGATTTTGCCATTACTAGTCTGGTAGACAACATTACAGATAAACTTGCGAAACAAGAAGTAGCCTATGATGGGTTACTTGTTTTTGTCGCATTTAATAAAAGAGACTCAAATCTTGCCAATGCTCTTGGGGGACAAATCAATCTTGAGCAATTGCGTCAAATTTACACAGGTAAAATTACTAATTGGCAGCAGATTAATCCTAAACTTCCAAATCTGCCTGTGAAACCTTTTGCCCCGACTGAACCGGAAGCAATCAGTAAATTTCAACAAATAGTTCTGCAAAATGCCCCTCAAGACGAAGCTTTATTTGCAGCGAAAGTTACTAAACTCGATACAACAAAAACCCAAAACCTGATACGCAGTGAAACTTTAGATGGGCGAACTACTGGTATTATCAGTTTTGGAATTATCAGTAAAACTTCGAGTCAGTGTACTGGCTATCCTTTAGCGATCGCAGATGGTAAAAAGTCTGCTATTCAACCTCTGTTTCAAAAGCGCGATCGTCGCTCAATTAATCCCTCAGATGATTTGTGTCAACATGATGATTATTATGTTGATGTCACAACTTTCCAAAGCTACGCCTTGGGATACCCTATTTTTGTAGTGTACCCTAAAGACAGCAACCGCCTACCTGGTGGTTCTACATTTGCCCAGATGCTAACTACTCGTCAGGGTCAGTGTTTACTTAGTAAAGTAGGTCTTGTAGCTTTACAACCTATGCCTGATGATATAAATTCTTATGCCTGCAAATCGGTGCCCTAATCCTAGTTGCGAATATTTTAACCGCGCCTTGCCTAACAATGCTAAGGTTTGTCCTTGGTGTTCCACCCCTGTGGGTAATGTAGTTTCTTCTACACCACAACCACCAAGTCAACCTCCGCCTATTCAACAACAACCTAGTCAACCACCTGTTCAGTATCAGCGGCCGCCTACAGACCAACCTAACTACCAAGCTCCCCAACAAGCTCCCATTGATTATTCAACAGTCTATCAGCCACGAGTTTCCTATCAACCAACGCCACCTGTTTATACCCCTCCGCCTCAAAGAGCGCCAGCCTTAAAGCTGATTCATAGTACTGGCAGAGAATTTCACCTCATTGGAGAAGGAGGTTATATTGGTCGCCGTAGTCAGAGTCCAGGAATAGCGCCGCCAGAAATTGACTTGACCGGCATTCCTAGTGAGGGAATAGTCTCTCGTCGTCATGCGCGAGTCGATTGGGACTGGTCGCAAAATTCTTATATGATTGTTGATATGAGTACAAATGGTATTTATTTAAACAACAATTCTCTGACTCCCGGTATGCAGTATCGCCTGCTTAACGGCGATTCGCTGCGATTTGGTCAAGACAACCTAGTTAATTTCACTGTATATGTAGTGTAGTAAAAAGCTGATTGGTTCATCAGCATTCTCTGTTTTGGAAAGAGACGCGATAAATCGTGTCTTTGTGATGATCTATCTGGGAGCGAGAAAAATATTAAGCTAATGTAAGTTCGACTGTTGATAAAGCCTGAAAATTTGACAAATATAGGTTTGAAGAATTAACGAACTTGAAAGAGTCCTGAGTTTATTAAAAATCAAGTTAATAAAGTGCTACACATCTTACAGCGATTTTCAATCGGGCACTTGCCTTCTATTGTTTTGCAACACTGACCTTGATTTTAATACCGATTCAAAGGTTTCTGTGGAGAACTGATCCAGAAACCGACTCATTCGACATTTGCTCGTTTGAATATTTGCGACTTCAAAAGTAGACCAAGTTTCCTGTTGTTGCTGGAGGAATTTGGCAAAGGCAGAAGTGACTGCTACTTCGTACTCTGGCAAGCAAATAAACCCAAGATGCTCTGAATCTGCAACTCCCATCATCGACAGACGACTCTGGAGCCAGCCTTCGGGATGTTCTGCGATCCCAATTTCTAGCGGAAAAAATGCCACATACTCTGAAGTTGGGGCAGTTGATTTTGCTGCTAATATAAACCACGCAGCACGGGAATGGCTGCACAATCTTTTCACCACACCAGATATCCAAGTCCAAGACAAGAAGAATTGAGCTTCAGGATCGGTTTTGTATACAGCGTCCCAATGGTTTCTGATCGCTTGAAACGTTTCAAAATTATCAACGATCTCAATTTCGATGTCTTTCATACTGACTCTCTGGCAGATGGAAGGTGAGGCAGTTGCAAAAAATCTTCTGATTCTTGAAAGCGGCCAAGTATCGCTTTCAAGAGCCAGGAGATTTGTGAACTATCAAAACCTAACGTGGAAATTTCTTTTCTTAAAAGTCATTTTCGGTTATCCCGAAAGACAAAGGACAATAGACAAATGACGGTGGACAGAGGACAAAGGAAAAATGAGCAATGTATTTCGGGAATTTCTGCAAAAAGTAGGCAGTGGAAACCACACAGCCGAGAATTTAACTCGCGCCCAAGCAGCCACCGCTACTAAAATGATGCTGCTGGGTGAAGCGACACCAGCCCAAATTGGGGCGTTTTTGATTGCTCACCGAATCAAGCGTCCTACGGGAGAAGAGTTAGCCGGAATGTTGGATGCTTATGAAGAACTGGGGCCAAAACTGCAACCCATAGCCTCTGGGCGACCAGCGATCGCTCTTGGCATCCCTTATGATGGGAGGACACGTACAGCACCGATTAGTCCGGTAACAGCTTTATTACTCGCCGCAGTTGGACAACCAGTGGTAATGCATGGTAGCGATCGCCTACCAACGAAGTACGGCTTACCCCTGATAGATATTTGGCAGGGTTTAGGAGTCGATTGGACTGCCTTACCCCTAGCACAAACTCAACAAGTGTTTGAGCAAACGGGAATCGGCTTTATTTATCTACCTCAGCATTTTCCCTTAACTACAAGTATTTGGGAGTACCGCGACCAACTTGGCAAACGTCCGCCGTTGGCGACAATGGAGCTAATCTGGTGTCCTTATACTGGTGATGTCCACGTAATTGCTGGGTTTGTCCATCCACCGACAGAAGGGATGTTTCACATAGCTCTAGGACTGCGGGGAGTGACAAAATTTACATTAGTCAAAGGGTTGGAAGGTAGTTGCGACTTACCGCGCGATCGCACTGCAATCATCAGCTTATCTTCATCGGTAGCACCCCAAGAGGTAGAACGATTGCACCTCGTACCGCGCGATTACGGTTTTACTACCAAAAACGTACCCCTTGGAACTACTGAAGAACTGGTGGCGGATATTCAAGAGGTTTTGGCAGGTAAACCAGGTGAATTGATGCAAACAGCCTTGTGGAATGGCGGATTTTATCTATGGCGGAGTGGTATTTGTTCAGATATGGCAGAGGGTTTAGCTAAAGCAGAAGAATTATTAACCAATGGTGTAGTAGCAACTAAACTCCAAGAACTGAGCCAAGTAGTAAATTCAGTATCAGCAAATATACCTTTTAGGGTGTCAACGACTTCTCCAAAATAGATTTTTGTTCCAACCAATCTTTACCTACCTGGATACTGATATCTGAGCCAAGGTTACCAGTGCTTTCCACGCGCACTTCTCCAAATCCCAAAGTGCCGCGAATTGACTCGGCACTGTCACCATCTCCTTGTTGGGCGACAATGTGAGTTACATCTAGAGGTTCACCCCATGCCTTGGCCACATAGATATTGCGATATCCAGATTTTTCCAAAGCTCTAATTAACGGTTGCAGGTTAGAGCGATCGCCACCTGTACTATCTTGAATTGCTACACGCAAAGAGCGGGGGTTAGTTGTAGTTGCCAACTGTTCCTGTTCTGACTCCAAACCAAAGTGTTGAGCCATTAGTTTCGCAATCCCATCTTTGTTGGGCAACCAATAGCTAGCGTCATACTCATTCTTCTCGCTAAAGCGACCTGGCAGCATTAACATTTGCATATTAGAGCGATTTGTCCGTACTCCAAAACCCATTAGCGCCACTAACTCTTCAACAGTCAAGTTAGTATCAATATGGTCTTTCACGACATCAAGAACTTTAGGTAATTGAGCAACAGTTGCTGGGTTGAGTGTTTGCTCCATCAAAGCACGCATGACCATTTGCTGGCGCTGAATCCGACCAATATCACCGAGTTCGTCATGGCGAAAACGCAACAATTGCAATGTTTGGTCGCCATTGAGATGCTGCTTACCAGCCTTCAAATTGATGTACAAATGCTGAGAATCATCTTGATATTTCATATCTTTAGGAACGTAAACAGTTACGCCACCCAAAGCATCAATCAGCTTGGCAACTCCCAAAACGTTAATTCGGACATAGCGATCGATTCCCGCCCCACCTAAGAGATTGCTAACAGTTCTGGCAGTCAAAGCTGGCCCACCTTCAAGGTTGGCGGAGTTAATTTTTTTCACTCCATACCCCTCTATTTCCGTGCGGGTATCTCTGGGAATGGAGAGCATATTTATTTTTTTCGTCTCTGGATCAAATTTGACCAAGAGCATCACATCGGAAAGACCATCAAAAGAGTTTATTTGGGGTAGGTATTTGAGGTTTTTGGTTTCTTCAGGAGGGTTTTGGACATCTGGGGGAAGTACGCTCATTCCCATCACCAAAAGATTCACTGGACGAGTTAATTCTGAAAATCGCAGCACACCTCCAGAAATGCGATCGCTATCAAAGGCCGCCTCATCCTTGGGAGTTAGCTGCGCTTGTTGCAAAGGCGTACTCGTCAAAGACACTGCTAAAAGCGCCCCCGCTGTTGCAGATACCATCGCAATACCACCCATACCTACCCAAAACCACAGCCAACGTCCTGATGTCGAGTTTTGGGGAATTTTTTTATTGGACTTTGAGGCTTTTCCCGACTGGTTTTCTTCTGCCGAACTTCTTTGAATGGTCACAGACTTCCTCACACTTACTCACTAATCAAATTCAGTAATTTTGCAGACTAAAAACATCCAAACAAATCAACCCATAATAGCTAACTCTTAATTATCGGTGCTAACTTTTTTAATGTAGTGTCAACCACAACACTTATAGCAGCATTTATTCTTTTTTTGGGACAACCTGGAGATGTTTTACTGAAGTATGGCAATAATAAACTGGATTTGACTAGATATATAGAGAAATCAGCCAAAAATTTTCCAAAATTCAGTAAAAACACCGACAATTTCTCACCTTAAAAAATTAAGATAAATACTTGCCAAGCACTCGTTCAGCTAAATTACTAAACCCTGGTAAACGACCAGATTTGCCCTGCATTAGGCGCAAAATCAACCAAATACTTACTAAAAAGTAACCTGATGTGAGAAAGCTATTGAGGATAAATAGACGTAGCGAAAAAAAATCTGAAGTTGCTGCCCCGGTAGCTAATAATAGATAACTCAACAGCCAAGTAAGTGCCAAAGTAATAGACAGACGACTAATAGCAAGTTGTTCCCGACTACCCTGGCCCCGATAGAGCGTCCACAAGGATGGAAAAAAGCCGATGATCGGAACTAAATGTAAAAGCAACTGTGTTTTGGGCATTGGGGATGGTGGGGTCCCCTCTGGGGATAAGGGGTAAGGGGCATTATTATTCTCCCCCTGCTCCCCTGCTTCTCTACTCCCCTGCTTCCCTGCTTCCCACTCCCCACTCCCCATTCCCCACTCCCCATTCTCTTTTGGTTCAAAATTCTTCATTGGGGTTAGTCTAACTCCTAAACTAGAAGGATGAATAAGACTTGTATAGTTAGAGATAATAAGCTGTAAAGAAAAATTTCATTTAGTTCTATTCCGCAATCAGCTCAAAATGCAGACACGTAAGCTACTCGACTGGTGGCAAACATTCACTCCAATAGCGCGAATCGGGGCGATCGCGCTATTCGCTCCGCTGCTAGTTATCAATGGTTGGGCAATTTCGGTATTTTTCAATTATTTCCATTCTCTCATAGTCATTTTAGTCGGAGCCTCAGTGCTAGCATTTCTGCTCAACTACCCCGTGAGCTGGATGGAGCATCATGGTGCTAAGAGAGAGCAAGTTGCTATTTTAGTATTTCTCTTGGCTTTATCGATTTTATTGGCATTGGGTGTGACACTTTTTCCCCTGGCTCTTACCCAAGCTCAACAGCTGGTGGCGCGTTTGCCAGAGTTAATCGACTCTGGACGCTCGCAGTTAATGATATTAAACGAAAAAGCTGAGACTTTTGGCTTACCGATTAACCTCGATGCTCTGGTGGTGCAAATCAACGATCGCGTCAAAGGACAATTACAAGCGATCGCTGGACAAGTTTTAAATCTGGCTGTACTCACAGTTACTAGTCTGCTAGATATTCTCTTGACGATGGTTTTGACTTTTTATCTTTTACAGCACGGGGGTGAACTCTGGCAAAGTTTAGTCGAATGGCTACCTAATAAATTTCGTGAGCCTTTCTCTAAAACAGTCCGCTTAAGCTTTCAAAATTTCTTCATCACCCAGTTGATTTTATCTACCTGTATGGCTTCAGCCCTGATTCCTACCTTTTTGTGGCTGAAAGTGCCATTTGGATTGCTATTCGGACTAACTATTGGTCTGATGGCTCTTGTTCCCTTTGGCGGCTCTGTAGGCATTGCAATGACTACACTATTGGTGGCGTTGCAAGATTTTTCAATGGGTGTGAGAGTGTTGATCGCAGCGGTAATTGTACAGCAAATTCTCGAAAACTTAATTGCCCCCCGAATTTTAGGCAGTTTTACCGGTTTAAATCCAGTTTGGATTTTAATTTCGGTCTTAACAGGGGCAAGAATTGGCGGACTGTTGGGTGTAATTGTGGCAGTACCTACAGCCGTTGTGATTAAGACTGCTTTAAGTGCCTTGCGTCCTGGTAGCGCGACAAACGACAGCACCATTGGGGAGATAACTGCATCCGTTCCAGGAAATGAGTCTTCGAAAGCTGACGCCAACAAAACTTTGAGCATTTCTGAAGCAACATTGCCTTAATACAAGAAGGCAGGAGCAGGAAGTGTATCAGAAGTTATTTACCCTGAACGGTAAGGGGCAAGGGAAAGGGTAAAAAGCTATTGCTATTGCTCTTATGATGGGAGACTATTATCAACCTTTTACCCTTTACCCCTCTTATTTATGCAGACAGGCTGTCGTTCCTCAAAGGGTGACACCGATCCACTGATTTAAAACATCAATGTCGAAGACCCGAACGGGTGCGTTCTCGTTTTTTCGCAACCCCTTTCGGATAACTTTTTCAAACTCAACAACTACAGGACTTATAATCAAGAAAAAACTAGCAAGAAAGATTGCAGTTTTTACGGGTGCATCCAAAAAAAATCGATGCCCCTATTGCCAAACATCTTGCAGCCGATGATGCAATCGCAGTACAGGCAAATGTTGCAAAAAGAAGCAGAGTTCGAACATCTTTTGGAATTATTTTTTACATAATAAATATAATTTAAGGTCATAAACAATTTTTCAATCAGTAATAATTGGTAGGAATATACCTTGTTGTGCATTGATGATGTAGGTCGATGTAGAACTGATTTCTTTGTTAAAGATGACTTTTCTCAGCACTGACATAATTCACGCCTTGAGAGTACAGCCTGAAATGGACTCTGCCAAAAAAGCTATTTGCTGAGTAAATTGGGATATAGATGCGGAAAATTTTTCTGTGTAAACTTGACCAGCAAATGGTAATGAAAAACTATTATCAAGATTTTTTAATTCGTGATTGGGTGAAAAGCGATCGCACAAGAGCCGCTGAAGTCATCAGTTATGTGTTATCAGAATACGGTCTGGCTTGGGAACCCAAGGGTGCTGACCAAGATGTGCTGCGAGTAGAGGAATGTTATTTAGCTACTGGGGGAGAGTTTTGGGTAATTGAACACCAAAGTCAGTTAGTAGGTACTGGAGCATACTACCCCATACACCGAGGCGAAAAAGCTGTAGAAATCCGCAAAATGTATCTTTTGCCCAGCATCAGGGGTTTGGGATTAGGGAAATATTTGTTACAACAGCTAGAAGCAGCGATCGCAAAGCGTGGTTTTGGGCAAATTTGGATTGAAACCGCCAGCGTTTTGGTGGAAGCAGTCAAGCTGTATGAAAGCAATGGCTACAGTCCAGCAACAGGAGTAGAAACAACAAGGTGCGATCGCGTGTATGTTAAGTCATTGGTCAAAGACTAATGACTAATGACTAATGACAAAGGACAATTCTAAATGCACCCTTGGATTAAAAATCTCACAGGCTTACTCAATCTTTTTCTCCAATCCCATTGCCCTCTATGTCAACGCGCAACTTCCCAAGAATTCTGTCATAACTGCACCAGACAACTGCAAAAATGTCAACGTAAAGACCCGATTTCTTTATGGCAAGAGCCTATACCAGTGTTTGGCTGGGGGGAATATGGTGGCCCAGTGAAACGAGCGATCGCAGCGATGAAATATGAAAATCAACCCCAAATAGCTCGTCCTTTAGGTCAATGGTTAGGAGAAGCATGGTTGTTAAATTCACCAAGGCGAGATAGCCAGCCTGTAGTAGTTCCTATCCCACTTCACGCTAGCAAACAAAAACAACGTAAATACAATCAAGCTGCACTGATAGCACAAAGTTTCTGCGAAATAACTGGATTAAAATTGAGACTAAACGGTTTAGCAAGAGTGCGAGAAACTGAAGCGCAGTTTGGTTTGTCGGTATCTAAACGAGAAAAAAACTTGGACAAAGCTTTTGCTATTGGGCAAGAATTTCGTCATCGTCCTCCAAATGTCCCAGTGCTGTTGGTAGACGACATTTATACTACTGGTGCTACTGCCAGGTCTGCTGTGCAAACACTTCGTCAGTATGGAATTGTGGTCTTAGGATTAGTAGCTGTAGCCACTGCCGTCAAAGACGGATAAATTAAGAAGCAATGGGCAAGCTTTGACAGATAAATGTATAAATTGACCGAATTACCCTATTTTTGTAGAAAAATTGCTTGAAATGTATGAATAAAGTTTTGGCGGCAGGTTTAAAACAACTCATCATCATTCCTGCCACATTGCTGGCAATAGGCATTAGTACCAGTGCAGCTTTTGCTCAAAATAAATTGTATAGTCCAATTCCTTTATCTAACAGTACTGAACTTTCTGATAGCCTGTCAGAAAAAGACATTCCCACCGGTCAAGGTGGGTTTGCCCGTGATTACACAGTGAAGTTGCAGAAGGGTGATAATTTAGCAGTTGACCTGTCATCAGAAAACTTTGACAGTATCATCACACTGCTGGCACCTGATGGTTCAACTCTGGCAGAAAATGATGACGGCCCTGATGGTAGTAGCAATTCCTTACTCTTTACTCGCATTGTGGAGACAGGGAATTATGTTATTCGTGTCAGGTCTTTTGGGGAAACTGGGGTTGGGGCTTTTAAACTCAAAGTGACAAAGTTGCAAGCGATTAAATGAAGTAGTCGTTTGTCATTTGTCATTTGTCATTTGTCATTGGGCATGGGAAAGAGGCAGAGGTACAAAGGGACAGAAGGGCAAATGGGAAAGACTTGCTGCTACTGGTACTGCTCCCCTTCTTAAAAAGCGGTCAATACACAGAGAAATAAGGCTTCAGTCCACTCAACAACTGCGCCGTAGGTATCTCCTGTGTGTCCACCTAGTTTATGGTTGAACCATGCGCCAGTTAAAGTGGCGATCGCACTTCCAACAACTATGATTGTCAGTGCGAGAAATAGCTGTTGTTTATCTATTAGCCAAAGTAAACCACTCAAACTAAACAACAAGAACAATCCCGGTAACAAATCTTTGTAAGAACGAATGGCTTGTTTGTGAAATGCGCCTTTACCAGTTGCTTTCAGATAAGGATATCGGGCGATCGCTAATTGCTGTCCCCAACGTCCCCAGCCACAAGCAGCCATCAGCAATAACCAACGGTTTTCTGACATATCCGTCAAAGCTGTTATTTTCAGTAGCACCAAGGCGATCGCAGCCATTGCTCCAAAGGCTCCTGTAGCACTATCTGCCATCACCTCCAGTCGCCGATCTGGGTTGCCTACTGCTAAACCATCGGCAGTATCCATTGCCCCATCTAAGTGTAATCCTCCAGTTATAGCAATCCAAACACTTACTACCAAAGCACTACGAGTTAACACGGGCATCCCCAGATAATCCATCCCTGTATCCAGAAACCCTAAAATTCCCCCGATTATCAATCCTACAAGGCAAGCAAGATGCGCTACTCCCCTAAAGTCCAATCCGTTTAAATACGGCAATGGAATAATTGTGTAAAATATGATACTAGCCGCCAGCTTTAACAGCAGCTTTTTCCACCACTGTTGCTGTTTCGTCATCTGAATTACATTAATTTTTGGTAAATTGCTGGATAATAGTCATAATTTCGGTACAACCGACATCAGTAGACTTTAAAACTTTAAATAAGATTTACTTCTATTAAACATTCTCGTTGAAAATTTTGTTATGCTGGTCTAAGTGGTAAATAAATAATTTTGAGTATTTTATTATACAGTTAACGAGTATCTTAGGAAGTGAAAATTCTATCAGGGAGCAAAATTTGTGTCTTGTATTCGTTAACTAAAAACTTACTCCAAATTATTAGACGATTGCCCCATAAAATTGATATTTTTTTAAATGTAGGGAGTAAATAAGCTATTCAATTATGACAGTTTAGCTATGTTGTTGCTCTCCTTAGCTCAATCGCAATTTTCCTATGAGTCACCATCTACCCGACACCAGGATACCAGCTCCGTGCATTATTAACACGGGCATCATTGTGAATAAGCTCGACATCCGGCGATTGCTGGCAGATTTAGGTCGAGTCCACTACATCTACACCCAAGAAGATAAGGTACTGAGCGAGGGTGAAGGGGATGTGATGGAAGTTTTTGCCAATCCGCAAAGGTCTACCTTAGTGGCTAACCGCGCGCTATATCTGAATGTTTGTAGTTTTGATTACTTGGAACTAAAACAGTCATCGCAACAAGAAACCTACTTCGATTTGATGCAAGAAGGATTGTGTCTGCGGTTGATTCCCCGATCAACCCCTTTACAAGAGCGACGAGAGCGAAGCTTCAATGTCAGCGCCATAGAAGCGATGATGGAACAAGTACTCTCAGCCAGGTGGGATGCAGAAATTGACGATGACTGTTCTGATTCTTTCTAAATAACAATTATTTAGAGTATATACTCGTAAAGTTGGTAACTAGGTTAGTAATGAATGCTTAAGTGTTCACTAAAACTTAATTATCAATTTTGATATTTGGCCATAATTTAGCCAAATAATATTATTTTTGCCCTAATACCATTTGGTTTTATGGCTGCTAGTGTCGCAAGGCAAAAATCAAAAAGCTTTCATTTTGGGCTTTCTGGCTGTTTTGAATGATAGGTTTATTTTTGCCGCGTTGTATTAGTTATGGATTTCTGAAACTCTTTACCTATTAGCGTTTCACAATCCAAAATCGTTCGACTGAGCGCAGCCGAAGTCTAAAATCTAAAATTCCAAATGGCATGAGTGCGAATTTTTCTTTTCAATGTCTTGCTTGCTGTAGCCAAACCAAAGCTAGAGCAGGAGTGTTTTTCACCCCTCACGGTCTTGTAGAAACCCCCAGATTTATGCCAGTGGGAACACTGGCTAATGTCAAAACTATCACCCCAGCCCAGCTACGAGAGACTGGGGCGCAAATGATCTTATCCAATACTTATCATCTTCACCTACAACCAGGAGAAGCGATCGTGGCTGGAGGTGGTGGGTTGCATAAATTTATGGGGTGGAACGGCCCAATGCTCACAGATTCAGGTGGGTTTCAGGTCTTCAGCTTAAGCGAGATGCGAAAAATTACTGAAGAAGGCGTAACTTTTCGCTCACCCCATGATGGACAAATTATTAACTTAACACCAGAGCGCTCCATTCAGATTCAAAATACTTTGGGGGCTGATGTGATTATGGCCTTTGATGAGTGTCCGCCCTACCCAGCGACTCGCCAAGAGGTAGAAACTGCAACCGAGCGCACTCACCGCTGGTTAGAACGCTGTATAACAGCTCATCAACGCAGCGATCAGGCGTTGTTTGGGATTGTGCAAGGGGGTGTGTATTTAGATTTGCGTTGCCACGCGGCGGAAGCTTTGGCTAAGTTAGATTTGCCCGGATATGCCATTGGTGGTGTGAGTGTGGGAGAACCGCCAGAATTAATGGCTGAGATTGTAAAAGTGACAGCACCACTTTTACCGCCCGAAAAGCCGCGTTACTTAATGGGTGTGGGTACTTATCGGGAAATGGCGATCGCGATCGCATCTGGTATAGATTTATTTGATTGTGTTATTCCCACCCGCTGGGCAAGACATGGTACAGCGATAGTCCAAGGCGGACGCTGGAATTTAAAAAATGCTAAGTTTCGTGAAGATTTTACTCCATTAGATGAAACTTGCCCGTGCTACACTTGTCAAAATTTTAGCCGTGCTTACATATCTCATTTAGTGCGATCGCAGGAAATTTTGGCTTATACCTTGTTGAGCATTCACAACATTACCGAACTAATTCGCTTTACGCAAAAAATTAGAGAAGCAATATTGAGCGATCGCTTTGTCGCAGAATTTGGTCACTGGCTCACCGAAGAAAGGGGAGATGAGAAATCAATCGAGAGTGGAAGAGCAGAAGATTAATGACAAATGACAAATGACAAATGACCAATGACCAATGACCAAACCATGTTAAGATACTTCTCAATTATGAAAGCTGTGTTGGATAGGTGGATTTAAACAAACATGGAAGCAGCACTTTTATTAGCAAAACTGCC
>NZ_JAVRCI010000051.1:19301-52044 GCF_034530835.1 Nostoc sp. DedQUE12b
TGGATAGGTGGATTTAAACAAACATGGAAGCAGCACTTTTATTAGCAAAACTGCCAGAAGCTTACCAAATCTTCGATCCTTTGGTAGACGTTCTCCCAGTTATCCCGGTATTCTTCTTGTTGCTTGCTTTCGTTTGGCAAGCAGCTGTGGGATTTAGGTAAGTTAATCTATTTTTCAATTTATAGGACAGGTACTCTACCTGTCCTATTTTTTTGTAGCGCCATGTTTTATAAAATTAATATTTATTAATATTTTGTAATGAATTATTATAAGAAATAAGATGTTAATTAGTCCATGTCAATATAAAGCCTTGAAAGCCAAGCTTACAGTCAAGGAGGAATCAGTTATGGGTAATATCAAATTCGTTAAAGAAGATAAAGAAGTAGTGGCAGCAGATGGTGCTAATCTCCGGCTCAAGGCGATACAAAATGGCATTGACATATATACATTAATTGGTAAGCTGACCAATTGTGGTGGTAATGGTCAGTGTGGTACTTGTATTGTCGAGATAGTCGAAGGACTAGAAAATCTTTCCCCTCGCACAGACGTAGAAAACCGAAAATTCAAAAAAAAGCCAGAAAATTACCGCCTTGCCTGTCAAACTTTAGTCAATGGCTCAGTCAGCGTAGTCACGAAACCTTAGTTCTCAAATTTGCCACTGCTTCAATTTTTATCCACTCAGTAGTCAAAATACCTACCAAAATTAAGTTTACTCTCTACGAGATGATATGCGGACATTTTGAATACTTCGACAAGCTCAGTACAAGTTTTGAATTTTGAATTGGTATAACTGTGTCATCGATAATGCTATCCTAATGTTGTTGACTGGAAATTAAAGAGAGGTTTTCTTGCCATGCAAGTTAATGACCTGGGGTTCATAGCGAGCATTTTGTTCGTACTAGTCCCCGCCGTGTTTTTACTAATTCTTTACATCCAAACTGCTAGCCGCGAAGGTGGAAAAGATAGTTAAGAGTTTGTGTATAAAATAAATAACCCCTGCGCCAATAGTGTAGGGGTTTTTATTTATCAACTATCCATTTAGTGCTGTTAACGTAGCCTATGCTGAGTGCCCAATAGTAAAGACAAGAAAAATCTTACTTCTTTACTATTTTATTATAACAATTATTATACTCAGCACTGTTTACTTTAAGAAGCGATTGTCCGCGCCAACAATACCGGACAAGTGGCATTGACTCGAACATAGTCAGACAAGGAAGATCCGATGAGCCGATCTATATCAACAAAACTCTTAGCGATCGATGGACGACGATCTGGAGAACCGAGCAATAGTAAGTCTATATTCAACTCTTCTGCCAATCGACAAATTTCTTCACCAGGTTTACCACTGCTGATATAAGAACGAGATTGGATGCCTTGTTTTTCAGCTTCTGCAACAGCGGCTGCTAAAACTGGATTTTTGTCTGAGTTAACCTGGGTGATTTCCGATTTTTTACCGCCAAAATCTGTACTAATATTTGCCAAAATTAATTCGCCGCCTGGAATATCTCGCAGTAAAAACAATGCCAATTTCAAGCAATTTTTTGCTGAATCAGAATTGTCTATTGCGACCATAATTCGCTTAATTCTTTTAACATAAATGTCATCTTTTACCAGCAACATGGGGCGAGAAGATAGCTGGAAAACATACTGACTGACTGAGTTGGATAAAATCGATTGCAGCCGCTTCAGTCCACGTGAACCCATAATAATCAAGTCAGCGTCGATTTCATCAGCTACTTGGCAAACCACATCTTTAGGGTCGCCTTCACGCAAAATTGAAGAAACTTGACTAGGATCTAAGTTCAAAGTTTGAATCGCATTCGCCAGAATTTTGCCACCATTTTCCCATTTAGCTGTCATGGTAGTAGCAGTATTTTGTGCTTGAACAACATGCAAAATTGTAACTTTTGCAGATTGAACAGAAGGGATTTCTTTCAGAGTTTTGAGCATTTCCTCTGCGTGTCCCAATCCCGATACAGCCAGCAAAATTCTTCTGATCATGTTACGTAATTTTTGTGAAGTTTACTTTTGTTTTCGCTGTTGGTACTTGGCTCTGGTCGGATTTTCACCACTTTGCTTGACAACCTAGTTAGTAAGTTGGCACAAATAAACTTTGTTTTTTAGTATTTAACACCTAAATAAATGACAAAGGATAAAAAACTAAACAAATGTTTAAGTTTGTTTGCACTTAGTTACTTAAACTTTCAACTAGACTTCAACTATTGAGCATACTCTCAATTTAGTTTGATGAACTTAATAAATTATGATGTTAGTTATTATTTTTAATCTATGTTTACTTTTGTTAATTAGAGGTTAGTTAAGTATTGCAAATAGATGCAAAAATAACTCTATAGGAAAATTGATTTAGTATAAGCCTTAACAAGCGATCGCTTCCCACCTAAATAGTCTACACTCCTCCTGAGTTCCCCATATTCTGTAGATTTTTTAAGCCTTTTGCAGTTTGGGTAACTCAGATAGGATTACTCAATCGAAACATCCGCAAAATGTGGAATAACAAGATCCGAATTCAGATATTCTAATAGTCGAAATTAGATTTAATATTATATTTAAACCCCCCAGATTCTATTTGGGGGGTTTGTTTGATTACTTGTGAGATTTGCTTAACTTAGATGTGCCCCTGGTTGTCCGTTTTGGACTACAAAGGAAGCTAGGGTTTTGACAGAGGCATTCAAGTCAACGATGCTTGATACAACGCGATAGTCACTTTGCCAGCGTTTTGGAGTCAGGTTGCAGCGGACGTATCCTCGGTAAGCACCGTCAAAGAACTTAGTATGGGGATTGTTGCTTAGGGAAGCTTGAACTGGAGCGAGAAATGCGGTGGGAAAATCAGATGTAATTGAAGTTCCTACAAACTCAGTGCCTACCGTCGGCGAGTTTGGGTTATTAAAGTCAAGCTTGAGGTTGTGTACCCAACTAGAATGGATGTCTCCAGTAATTACCATTGGATTAGAGGGTTGGCGCTGGTTGAGAAAACTCAAAAGCCGATTACGTGCAGCCACGTAACCGTCCCACTGATCTACATTGAAAACACTGGCACCTGGATTACTATTGAAATTGTACTCGGCTAACATGGTCTGTTGAGCAATCACATTCCAGCGCGATCGCGATTGGTCTAACCCTTTTCGTAGCCACTGTTCTTGTTCTGAGCCGGTCATCGTAGCATTTGTATCAAAAGCTTGGGAGCAGCGAGGCTTAATTCCATCATCACAAGGTTGATTAGTACGGTATTGCCTCGTGTCTAGCACATTGAACTCAGCTAAATTACCGAAAGTCAACCGCCGATAAAGCAGCATATCTGGGCCCTTGGGCAATGAAGACTGACGTAAGGGCATGTGTTCGTAGTAAGCCTGGTAAGCATTAGCTCGCCGTTTTCTAAAAGCCTCTTGGGTTTGGTTGTCTTCCGGGATTAAGTTGGCGTAGTTGTTGTCAACTTCATGATCGTCCCAAGTGACAATCCAGGGAAAAGCCGCATGAGCAGCTTGGAGATTTGGGTCAGTTTTGTACAGAGCGTGGCGATCGCGATAGTCTTTAAGAGTGATAATTTCTGGACTATTATGCTGGCGGGGCCCACCAGATTGTGGCCCGTATTCGTAGATGTAATCACCCAGATGAACCACAAGGTCGAGATTTTCCTCAGCTAAATGCCGATAAGCCGTATAGTAGCCATTTTGCCAGTCTTGACAGGAGACAAAAGCAAAGTTCAGTTGTTGGGTATAGCTATAAAATGCTGGTGCTGTACGAGTCCGTCCAATGGGGCTAACTTCCTTACCTGCTTGAAATTGATACCAATACCAACGCTCAGGGTTTAGCCCACGGACATCAACATGGACTGAGTGCGCTAACTCTGGTGTCGCCAGCACTGTTCCTCGCCGCACCACCTGTTTCATGTTTTCATCAAGGGCAACTTGCCAACGCACTGGAACATTTACCAGTGGCATTCCACCTCCAGAGAGTGGATTGGGAGCCAGTCGTGTCCAGATAACAACACCATCCGGCAAAGGATCGCCAGATGCAACACCAAGACTGAACGGATAGCTAGAAAACCTTGATTTAGCCAATACCGGATGCCATTGGCTAGCGATTGTTAACCCTGTTAAGAATCCTGCACCCAACAAAAAATTCCGCCGTTTGCACCGATTTGCTAGCAGGCGCGTGCCATCCATAAGTTCCATATTCACCCGTTCCCAGATGTAAATACAGTTGGCATTCAGGAGGGTCAATTTCCAAAAGCACAAATAGTAGTTTAAATAATTCGTAATTCGTAATTCGTAATTGTGTTTTGTATGGGGATTTAAACCTAAACAAAATCTGGCTGCTTCTTATAGAAACAGCAGATTGTAAATCGTCTAATAATTATGAATTATGAATTATGAATTAGTAATTACTAATTATGTTGATTTAACTTGTCTCCTAATAGCTGCTCAACCAACCACAAAAAATTTACCAACCCAGCATCAAGCAGAAATTAAGATTGTGTTAAGTTTAAAATTGGATTGGGGCATTGGGAGAATTTTGTAGGACATTTAGACCCTAACCTAAACAGAACTGCCGCTACAGGCACTTTTGGCAAACCCTTTTCTAATTACGAATTACGAATTATTTAAAATCTGCCATTTCCCTGAACAATGTGCTTAACGGTGGTCAATGTTTCCAGGCTGATAAATCCCCGGCGATGACCTTTTTGATTAGACATACCGAGAAATACTGAATCTCCCCGCGAAGGGTTGCGGGAAAAACGCGGGGAAGTGTTGATGTAGGTAGAAGCACTGTTAACTCCCAACGCAAACTGCCGACTTTCCTGGTAGGATTCAGTCACGATGGAGTCAGCATGACCACTGCTGTATTCATTAATCCAGGCGATCGCAGCCTCTAAGCTATCTACTAGTTTAAAAGCTACTGTCCTCGTTAAATAAGGGTTTCCCCATTCGCCTTCTTTCACCAGCTGCAACTGAGGAAAGGCTTGGACTAGTTCTGCATCCCCTTTTATTTCAAAGCCTTTTTCCATCAAGCTGTTCCACAAGACAGCTAAAGATGATGGCAAGGCTTGACGATGAATTAGTACCTTTTCAATGGCGTTAACTTGATCGGGTTCACTTTGATGACTATTAAGAATCATCCAGCGCACCATTTCTAAGCTGCTATTGAGCGACCAGTAGAGGTAACAGTTACCCATCGCCGACTTTAAAACTGGGCAAGTTGACTGTCGGACTACTTGCTGCACTAAGCTAGAACGTCCGTAGGGAATTACTAAATTCACGTACTGGTCTTGGGTAACTAGATCCCGAACTGAAGCACCATGTTCTGCTGTGATCAGTTCTAGACAACCGGGAGCTAGGCCAACTTCTGCGATCGCACTTTGCAGTACGTCAGCAATTACTGCGTTAGAATGGCTAGCTTCAGTACTGCCTTTGAGAATTATACAATTACCAGTTTTGATACAAAAACCCGCTGCGATCGCCCCTAAATCGGGAAACGCTTCATAAATAAATCCAATCACTCCCAAGGGCATTAACTGAGTGTAACTTTGAGAATCTTCCAGTTGATAATCAGCGGTTCTGACGCGTCGCAGCGGATCTGATAATTCCCCCAACCGTTGTAAAATGTCCACTGTCATCTCTAGCCTTGTGGGAGTCAGCTTCAGCCAGTCCAATATCAACTCAGGCACCGCCATTTCCCGACTAGCTTCTAAATCCAAGGTATTGGCTTCTAGAATGTCATCAAACGAGCGTTCAATCGCCTTTGCCATTGCCAATACTGCACGACTCCGGTCTGCTCCCTTTGTGAGCGCCAGCTTTAGGGAAGCTTGATAGGCTCGTTGGGCACTAGTAATCGGTTCGGGGTGGTCATCCAATTCAACAGTCATTGAGTTAACGTCTGTAGGTAAGCCAGACCATTAGTGCTGGTAAGATAGCCAATAGCACCGCCACCATTGCCCAAGCAATAATGCTGGAACCATTTGCCAATCGCAGTGCTAATGGCAGCCATATAATCACTAGCACGAAAATAATGCCCAGCGCTATAGGCAAATAGCTTTCTCCCAAGCGGGGATGGACAACATGCCAACTATTTCCCATCCAACGCCAAGCCCGTTTGTAGGGATAGGTGGTGGAAAGCTGTTCTAGGACATGACCATTATCTTCTACAACAAAGATTTGCTGACAGCGATCGCAACCAAATGCTTCTGTTAGCGTAATCGGAATTAGCTGACCCCGGCGACGACAGGGACAGGGGTATTCGGTATTGAAATCGATTTTTTCGGGTTTTTGAGATTGCACAAGCGTTCTAATAACTTGAGCGTGTTTTACACGAAGTACAAAAATATAATGCCTTGGTAAACACCTTAAAGGCTTCTGTCTTTATATACATAAAAAGGTGATGTAAACATTGCCCTGATTACTAACAGTAGATGCAGCTAACTTTAAATATTCTACTAATTGCCAAATCAGTACGGAGTTATCTATTTGTAATCTTTCCCCATAGCTGGCGATCTTGTTTAAAAATTTCCTTCTCTTCATCTGTCGCTTTCAACGTAATGTGGTTGCGTTTTTGGAAATTTATTATGCTGACACACCTGATACAATTTTAAGCATAGGTGGCAACCACTCCTAAAGCAAATCCTTTGGGAAGGCTACGTTCGTAAACAACACACAGCAACAAACCCGCTAAATTCTCTTTGGGTCACTGTCACTATATATTACTATCAGTTCTCAAGGTTAGATCGGCATTATGTCCAATATCTATTCCTTGGAGTTCACACACAAGTGTTTACAGGGCAAGAATTACCAAAGCATCTTAGTATGTGTAACTCTTTGTCTAAATATATTGTGGCTAATTTTTCTTGACCTGTAAACATTTGGAGGGCTTTACAAAGGTGCAGAGCTAATCTACAAACGCTTTAAGGCACCCTAAAAACAATAAACCTCTTGAAATTGTTACATTCAAGAGGTTTTAGTTGGAAGCGGGTAACGCGATTCGAACGCGCGACATTCACCTTGGCAAGGTGACGCTCTACCACTGAGCTATACCCGCGATCATCGCCCAAATACTAATATCTCAGATTTATCTGTAATTGTCAACCCCTTTATTTAGTCATTTGTCATTAGTCATTCGTCATTGGTCATTAGTGAATAACAAAGGACAAAGGACAAATGACTAATGACAGACTAACCGAGTTCTTCTGACTCCAAAGTTAAATTGCCAACGCTGGCACTTGGAAAAGAGGGTGGCAAAGACTGGCTACTACGAGAATATGGCTCTGCCAGGTTAGAACGCAGTTGCCGCATCAGGCTAGCCATTTCTAGGGCATTCAGGGCGTAATCCCAGCCATGATTACCTTTTATGCCTGCCCGTTCTAAGGCTTGCTGCATAGTATCTACTGTCAAAATGCCAAAAATTACTGGCACACCAGTTTGAAAGCTAGCGGCGGCAATGCCTTTAGAAACCTCTGAGGATACGTAATCAAAATGGGGCGTTTGTCCTCGAATGACTGCGCCAAGACAAATTACAGCATCATAACGATGGGAAAGTGCTAATTGGCGAGCTACTAAAGGTACCTCAAAACTTCCTGGAACCCAAACATAATCCACTTGATTACCTTGGGGATTAGGGTCTACACCGTGGCGTTTTAAACAATCTTGACATCCCTCTAGCAGCTTTCCGGTAACAAGGTCATTGAATCGACCAATCACCACTGCAAACCGCAAAGGCTCCGTTTGGGTAAAAGTTCCCTCGAAAACTGCCATGACTGCCTCTTTATCAACTATACTTCTGGCCAATATACATTTCTTATTTAAATGTAGAGGAGCAGGAAAGCACGGTCAAAATGAAGTTAGTAGGAAAAAGAAAAAATCCTTTGTTTCCCTTAACCTTTGACCTTGGCTTTTCTGCCCCTCTAGTTCTTATATTATGTGCCTGCGCCAGAGCGAAGCCGTCGCCTAAACGACAAAAAAGTTTAACAAACCAACTAAAAACACCAAACCAATCCAGACCCCAGAACCAACCCAGAGCAGTTTTTTAGATTCATTCCAGTTTTGGGGAGTGGCATAAGCAACCGGAACCCCAACAACCAGGACAAAAGACAACAAGACTAGACTTATCAAGGCAAATTGGAATATTATGGTCATTTTTACTTCTCCCAATACAGCGAAATACTAAGGATAGAATATCCTAAAGGGCGACACTGACACTTTCTTATTATTTTTAAGCTAGCAGAAATTGCAACATTTTTGTCATTTGTCCTTTGTCTAGATACAAGTGACTAATGACTAATGACTTTTAACTATGGATTTAATTCTTTGCCACACAACAGCAGATTTTGACGCATTAGGAGCAGCAGTAGGGTTGACGCGCCTACTATCGGGAAGCAAGATTGTGCTACCTGGCGGCTCTCATCCTACTGTACGGGATTTTTTAGCATTGCATCGGGATGAATATCCACTGATTGAACGCCGTTCGGTGAATCCAGAAAAAATTCGCTCTCTGACTGTGGTGGATACACAACAGCGCGATCGCTTGGGTAAAGCTGCTGAGTGGTTTGATTTACCTACTGTAAGAGAGATTATAGTTTATGACCATCACTTAGGACAAGAATCAGATATTTCTGCCACGCGATCGCATATTGACTCAGTAGGAGCCACCACAACTTTAATCGTTGAGCAATTGCAACAACAGGAAATTTCCTTGACTTCTGCCGAAGCAACTGTGATGGCTTTGGGTATCCACGTTGACACTGGCTCTTTGACATATGATCAGTCCACACCACGGGATGCCCTAGCTTTGGCTTGGTTGATGCAACAAGGGGCTAGTTTATCAGTAATTTCCACCTACCGTGACCCCGGATTATCTCCGCAATTACAGCAGCTATTAACTGAATCTCTGGAAAGTTTAGAATATCTCTGTGTACATGGATATACGGTTGCTTGGGTAACTTTGAAAACAGATAGTTTTGTGCCGGGGCTGTCGAGTCTGGCATCAGAACTCCTAGAAATAACCGAAATTGATGCCCTACTCTTAGCTAATGAGTATCCTTTAGGTGAAGAGGATTCACGGTTAACTGTAATTGGGCGATCGCAAATTCCCAAAACGAATCTTAATCTATTATTCCAACTCTTGGGTGGTGGCGGTCACTCGCAAGCCGCATCGCTAAATCTAAGGGGAGTTGATTCGCAAGCAATATTAAAACAACTCCTTGACGGGGTAAAAGCACAAATTCCCCATCCCCCCACTGCTAGGGATTTGATGTCTTCTCCTGTCCGCACGATTCTGCCTGAAACCACAATTGCCGAAGCCCAGCGCATTTTATTACGCTATAGACACTCTGGTTTATCTGTAGTCGATACTCAAGGGCAACTAGTAGGTATTATTTCGCGGCGGGATATTGATATCGCCTTACACCACGGATTTAGTCATGCGCCGGTCAAGGGCTATATGACCAAGAATCTCAAAACGATTACACCAGATACGACATTGCCAGAAATTGAGTCGGTGATGGTGACTTATGATATCGGACGCTTACCAGTATTGGAAAATGAGCAGTTACTGGGCATTGTTACCCGTACTGATGTCTTACGGGAATTACATCAAGAAAGGGATGAAGACGAGGGAGGAGAGCAAAAATTCAAAATCCAAAATTCAAAATTCAAAATTCCTCTTAGCACTGAGTTGCAAAATTGCCTTGCTCCACAATTATGGCAATTACTCACCACAGCATCGCAAGAGGCAGAGAAACGGGGTTGGCATCTTTATCTAGTGGGTGGCGGGGTGCGAGATTTGCTATTAGCAGAAGTAGCATCAGACACTTTGATGATTAAAGATATCGATCTTGTGGTTGATGGCTTTCATAAATCAGCAGATGTCGGTGCTGGTGTGGAATTAGCCAAGGCACTCCAACAACTTTACCCTACGGCTCGCTTAGAAATCCACGGGGCTTTTCAAACTGCGGCTTTGTTGTGGCACAAAGACCCGGAATTAGATTCTCTGTGGGTAGATATTGCCACCGCTAGAACAGAATTCTATCCTTATCCAGCCGCAAATCCAGAAGTTGAAGCGAGTTCCATTCGTCAAGACTTGTATCGCCGAGATTTTACCATTAACGCCCTCGCCTTGCGCCTGACTTCCCCTCGTGCTGGTGAGTTACTTGATTTCTTTGGTGGTTTACTAGATTTACAAGCTAGGCAAATTCGGGTTTTGCACGCTAATAGCTTTATCGAAGACCCCACCCGCATTTTTCGTGGCGTGCGCTTTGCCGTGCGCTTCGGATTTGAGATAGAAGCGCAAACTGAAGAGTTTATCCGCTATGCCATTAACAGTGGTGTTTATGATCGCACTGCTCAAGAGAATAGCAGAACCCCAGCCCTGCAAACTCGACTGAAAACAGAACTAAAACACATCTTAGAAGCCCCCTACTGGAAATCGGCTTTGCAGTTGCTAGATAACTTAGAGGCATTGCAATGCATCCATCCTAGCCTGAAGCTAGATGTGGAAGTCCTACGACAATTACGTTTGCTAGAACGCTGTTTGCAGCGATTTGACCCACAACCAACCCTCATCCATTGGGAAATGCGTTTACAAGCGTTAATCGCCCATCTAAAACCACAATATCGGGCAAAAGTTGCAAAGAATCTACAGCTGCAAGAAGATGGCATTAAACGCTTGCAAAACTTGGCTTTTGCCCAAGATGAGGTAGTGGAATCTTTGCCTGAGCGTCAAAGTCCTAGTCAAGTAGTACAGTTGTTACGACAGTATGATTTACCAATGCTGATTTTAATCGCTTTGCAAAGTCCGCGATCGCTTAGACATCAGATTTGGGAATATTTAACTGTTTGGGCTAATGTGCAGCCACTATTGAATGGTAATGATTTAAAGAAAGTTGGTTACAAACCAGGGCCTCAATATCGACAAATATTAGATGATATACTTGCTGCCACCTTGGATGGAGTAATTAAAGACAAGACTGAAGCTAAGGAGTTTTTAGCGCAACACTATCCTAAATGAAATAGCTCTGGTCTAAATTGTATCTGGATCTATATTTAACTCTCGCAGTTTTGCTGCTAAACGTTCAGCCTTTTGTTCGGCTTGTTCAGCCTTTTGTTCGGCTTGTTCAGCTTTTTGTTCGGCTTGTTCAGCCTTTTTTTGTATCTGATCTGCCGTTTCTTTCGGTGTTGGTACTAGTTGCCCATCTCGTGTAAAAAACCGCAATAAACCTTCATAAACTCCCAAATATAACCCTAGCTGATGACTCCACAAATATCCTTGTTCACTTGCTTGTAGAGGTTGATATTCTCCATCTACTAAATGAAATCCCGCAAATTCTTGTGTGTAAGGGTCGAACCAAAAATAATCGGGTGTGCGGAAGGTATCTTGATAGATTTTTTTCTTTAAATCTTTGTCAGTATTGGCTGTTGAGTCAGACAAAATTTCTAAAATTACATTCGGATATTTGCCATCTTCTTCCCAGACTACCCAACTTTTACGGGTTTTACGTTCACATCCCAGCACGACAAAAAAGTCTGGCCCCCGAAAGTATTCTGATTTGCGTTGGCGGGGACTGTAGTAGATAGTCAGATTTCCCGCCGCATAGAAATCATTTCTATCTCGCCACAACCATTCCAGACATGTTAAAAGTAGGATTATTTGCCGTAAATGCAGTTCGCTTTCCAAGGGAGGCTCATCGCTATATAAATCACCAGGAGGGAATATAACATCTTGACAGATGCCTTCTTGAGAATCTAATTCTTGAGCAATAATCATAGAATGGATACGGCATCAAGTAGTTATGGATTGATTTTAGCAGTGTTATGGTTGGCGATCGCATTCTACCGCAGAGGCGTAGAAAGCACAGAGAAGAAAAAAGCGTGGACGCTTTGCGGCTTGTCGTCGGACATCGCATCCTCGCTTTCCGAAATACCTTAGTGCTACACTGTAGTCAATATCAAACCTCATCACAACTCTAGCGAGATAGCAGAAATGAAGTAGTACCAAACACCTGTTGCACCAAAGCAACAAATGTCAACGAAGAATAAACGCAACTAGTTTGACAGGGTTACTTCACATAGTCATGCACTAAAAATATTGTCATTAATCGTATTTATATAGAACCGTTTGACAAGTGTCTGCGGTTGAATTTTTTTGTGTCTAATCTACCCGTAATTTTTGGAAACACGCGGGTGGAAGTTTGGGAATTGAGGTTTGAGAAGAATGCCGAAAAAATCAATATTGTTAGCTGAGAACTTAGCCTATGACCTCAGCGTAGATAGAACTTTGTTTCAAGGAGTTCATGTGAATATCGACGTGGGCGATCGCATTGCTTTGGTTGGTCGCAACGGAATAGGAAAATCAACCCTACTCAAGATACTTGCAAGTCAAATCAGCCCGAATACAGGCTCCGTTTTGCGTCATGGTATGGTCTATTATTTGCCACAAACCAGCACTATCAGACAAAAAATTACAGCAGATACAGTACTTAATTTTTTGATTTCCATGTCTGATGAGTGGTGGAAGATTGAGGATGTTTTGCAAACACAATTTCACATCAAACTTGACTTATCTTTACCAATCACTAACTTAAGTGGTGGAGAACTTACTAAACTATTTTTGGCGAGCGGTTTAGCTCAAGAACCAAACCTGCTGTTACTTGATGAGCCAACCAATCACATGGATTTGCAAGCATTAGAAAGCTTAAGACAGTTTCTTTTGAATTTCACTGGCGCGTATATAATTGTCTCTCATAAGCCTTTTTTCTTAGATCAAGTGACAGAAGTTACCTGGGAACTTACATCTGTTGGTTTGAAAGTATATGGAGGCAACTTTTCTCTGTATCGAGAACAGAAAGAAATCGAGTTAGAAGTAGCGTTGCGATCGCACGAAACTGCCAGAAAAGAACTCAAACGTACCCAAGCCATAGCTATACAAGAACAGCAACGCGCAGCCCAATCTAGTCGCAACGGTCGCGCCAAGTTTCTGAATGGTAGTATTGATAGAATGGCAGCAGGACTGATGAAAACCAAAGCTGAGGTGTCTAGCGGAACTGCGAAAAAGAAACATGAAGCAGCAGTAGTAAAGGCTAATCAAAAGGTTGCAGAGACGAAAGTCAAAACTACGAAAGTAACAAGTATTCAGCTAGAAGAAAAAAATCACAAGTACCGAAATCTAATCAATATCCAGGGTGCAAATCTTAAAGTATCAGAACGTCTGTTGATTCAAAATATTCAACTGCATATATCATCTGGCGATCGTATAGCCATTATCGGCGCAAACGGTTCTGGTAAATCGAGTCTGGTAAAGGCAATTTTGGGAATGGAAAACCAAACAGCGTTTTTAGAATCAGGTGAAGTTTTGCTCACACCAGTGATGAAAGCTGTATATCTTGATCAAACCTACGAATTGGTAAATCGCCAATACACAATTCTGGAAAATATGCAAGCTGCCAATCCTCATCTCAGTTATCAGCTTTTGCGTCAACAGTTGGGACACTTTCTCTTTAAATATGATGACGTTCACAAAAGCACTTCTGTATTGAGTGGAGGTGAATTAGCAAGATTAGCGATCGCTATGATTAGTATCTCAGAAATCGATCTGCTGATTCTCGATGAGCCAACTAATAACCTAGATATTGAAACTGTTGAACAAATGGTAGTAGGTATCAATGATTACCAAGGAGCGCTTTGGGTAATTTCCCACGATTTAGATTTCCTCAGCCGGATTAATATTACTCAAAGTTGCAAATTGAGCGAACAAACTTTGCAAATGACAGCTTATTTACCAAGTACACCAGAGCAATATTATCGAGAGTTGCTGGAATGTGATAAATAAAGCGATCGCATTCTTAACGAAGTAACACAAATGAGAGGATTCCAGTTCATAGCAACAAAAATGAGCAATTACCCACCGTTCAAAATCCCTCGCCACATCTCGTCCCGCTATTGCTGCCAAATTTTGCAAAGCTTTTGTTACTACTTGCTTGATAACCTGGTCATAGTATTTCCCTGACAAATCCTGCGTTTCTATTGCGGTTTGATACTCAAGTACTGCTTGAGTATAAATTTGCTCCCAAATTAGCGGCTGCTTGAGTATAAAATCCGGTAATCCCAAAAAAGGTAGAAAAGGTTTTACCCAGTGGAGTAAGGGAAGAGAAAATGCTGGCAACCAATAGCTACTTCTTGTACCTTCCCAAAGATTGTCGTATTTCATAGAATTCCAGCAAAGATTTTTTCTACTCAACCAATTTAGCCATCAGCAACACTAAATCTCTAACTCCTCAGCAGAAGCCGTAAAGCATACAGGCAAGTTATAATTCTCTTGCGGATCAACGTAACAAAAATTTATGAGTAACCCCCTTGTGCAAGCCTTTTTCGTAGGCAGAGCAGTAGCTGAAGTAGTTAATGAGCGTTTAGAGGTCGCCTTGACCGATGCTTTGAGCGATCTGGGCAAATTTGATGCAGAAGCTAGAGAGCAGTTACGCCAGTTTACAGAAGAAGTCCTAGAGCGGGCAAATCGGTCAGCAGAAGCAGCTAATTCTAGCCAAACTACTACAGGTAGCGGACAAGCCAGTTCTGATTCCGGTGACTTGCAAGCAGATATTGATGAATTACGAGCAGAAATTGCCCTGTTACGAACAGAATTGCAACATTATCGCAGAACTTCTGCGTAAATTTAGTCATTGGTCATTGGTCATTGGTCATTGGTCAAAAATTATGCACAAATGACAAAGGACAAATGACACTTCAAAAAAAACAGTTTAGGAATCAGAGTGTCTTTTCTTTCAAGGGATTCGGTTGCAAACCAACGGTACACAAAGTATATGGAACAAGGTTATTCAGAGAAGGCATACCGTTGGAATCGGGAAAAATACTCTAGCAGACGGCGTTTTGTGGACATTTGGTCTTTTGTCTTGACCTTATTGTTCAAACTTTGGCTATACAACAAATCTTGGAGTTATCCGGGTGGTGTGACTGAGGCAAAACAAGCTGCAAGACGCAAAATTCAAGCGGTCTGGATTCGCAATACCCTGCTGGATTTAGGCCCAACCTTTATTAAAGTTGGGCAATTGTTTTCTACCCGTGCTGATATATTCCCTGTTGAATATGTAGAAGAACTAGCCAAATTACAAGACAAAGTACCGGCATTTAGCTATGAGCAAGTAGAAGCGACCATTGAGAAAGAACTAGGCAAGAAAATTCCTGAACTCTTCCATAATTTTGAACCGATTCCCTTAGCTGCTGCTAGCTTGGGGCAAGTACACAAAGCTGTACTACATACTGGAGAATCAGTTGTTGTCAAGGTGCAACGTCCTGGATTAAAGAAGTTATTTGAAATAGATTTACAGATTCTCAAAGGAATTACCCGTTACTTTCAAAACCATCCCAAATGGGGACGAGGGCGAGATTGGTTGGGTATTTACGAAGAATGTTGCCGCATTCTTTGGGAAGAAATTGATTATCTCAACGAAGGGCGTAACGCCGATACTTTTCGCCGTAACTTTCGTAGCTATGATTGGGTGAATGTCCCAAGAGTATACTGGCGTTATGCCACTTCCAGAGTCCTGACTTTGGAATATCTCCCTGGAATTAAGATTAGCCAATACGAAGCCTTAGAAGCAGCAGGTTTGGATCGAAAAGCGATCGCTCGTCAAGGCGCTCAAGCCTACTTACTACAATTACTCAATAATGGCTTTTTCCACGCTGATCCTCACCCAGGCAATATTGCCGTTAGTGCAAATGGTGCTTTGATATTCTACGATTTCGGGATGATGGGGCGGATTAAGTCCAACATCCGCGAAGGATTGATGCAAACACTATTTGGTATTGCCCAAAAAGATGGCGATCGCGTTGTGCAGTCTCTGATTGATTTAGGTGCGATCGCCCCAACGGATGATATGGGCCCAGTACGGCGTTCCGTGCAGTACATGCTCGATCATTTTATGGATAAGCCCTTTGAAAATCAATCAGTCGCGGCAATCAGTGACGACCTTTACGAAATAGCTTATAATCAGCCATTTAGATTTCCAGCAACTTTCACTTTCGTGATGCGAGCCTTTTCTACTTTAGAAGGGGTAGGTAAAGGCTTAGATCCAGAGTTTAACTTTATGGAAGTTGCCAAACCTTATGCAATGCAACTTATGACCGATATGAATGGTTCTGAGGGGAATAGCTTTCTGAACGAATTAAGTCGTCAAGCAGCTCAGGTAAGTAGTACCGCCTTTGGTCTACCACGTAGATTAGAGGATACACTAGAGAAGCTAGAGCAGGGAGATATGCGCTTGCGCGTTCGGTCTATAGAAACTGAACGCCTGCTGCGACGACAGAGCAGTATTCAGCTCTCAATAAGCTATGCTCTGTTAATCAGCGGTTTCACGCTTTCAGCTACTATTTTAGTGGTTAAGGATTATGTATGGTTAGCACTGCTGCCTGCTTTAATTGCAGCTGCGCTTTCAGCGATCACGATCCGATTACTTTTACGCCTCGACCGTTACGATCGTATGTATTAATTGTTGCAAAAAATTTATGAAACTTAATTTCACGGGTTTTAGCGATCCGGGACTTATTCGTTCTAATAATCAGGATGCCTACTATATAGACCCAGAAGGACGATTTTTCGTTGTTGCCGATGGTATGGGTGGTCATGCCGGAGGTGAAGAGGCAAGTCGAATTGCCACTGAAGAAATTCAGGCGTATTTGGTAGCAAATTGGGAAACTTCTAAGTCTTCTCAAGAATTGCTAGAGCAAGCTTTGTGGGGCGCCAATGAAGCGATTTTGCAGGATCAGCAAAATCATCCCGAACGCGCCGATATGGGGACAACTGTTGTAGCAGTAATTTTTCGCTCCCCAGAATCGCCTTGGTGCGCTCATGTTGGCGATTCGCGGCTGTATCGCTTCCGAGAGTCACACTTAGAACAGGTAACGGAAGACCACACTTGGGTAGCACGGGCAATCAAAATCGGTGACATCACCTTAGATGAAGCACGATTACATCCGTTTCGCCATGTATTATCGCGTTGTTTGGGGCGTGAAGACTTGCATCAAATTGATGTGCAACCACTAGATGTAAAAGTTGGCGATCGCTTGCTGTTATGTAGTGATGGTCTTACAGAAGAACTTGTCGAGCAGAAGATTGCTAACTGCCTCCAAGATAGTCCTTGGCTAGATAAAGCCGCCATCTCTCTTGTTGAGGCTGCCAAAGAGCATGGAGGGCACGATAACATCACAGTTGTCATCGTCTCGCTTGAAGAAAATAGTCATTAGTCATTAGTCATTAATCATTGGTCATTAGTCGATGCTTAGTAACTTTAAACAAATGACAAAGGACAAATAACTAATCTGGTAAATATACTCAGTAATTTGTTCAGCGTGAGCATTTTTCCTTTTTACAATTTGATACAAATATTTTTAGCCTCTAAAATGACCCAAAGAGGCTAAATTTGTACAAATTGGAAAATTGACATCTTGCACGTAATAAGGTAAAGCGACTATAATTCACGCTTATTACCATTAATTCCTCAAACTCCTTAAAATTTCCGTTCTCCAAAGCTTCTTCCACGCTTGGGGAGACAACATCTTAGACTTTTTAAACACAAAGACTAAGACGGGTTCTGCATACCACTAAATATTTTCTTTAAAGGAGATTCGTGCAAAGCAGCAAGGAGTGAGGGAGGTAGTTATACCTATCCAAGAACTAATAGAGCTTATTTTCCGGAATATGGTTCAGCTGACTTGGGTGGTATATCAGTAGGATTAGGTGCAAGATATCAGAGCAGAAAAAGTCCACACTTTGGATGTGGGCAATCTGTCAAACAATTGTTATCTTTCGTAATACGGAGGAACAAATGTTGGACAGATATGAGTCCAAATATTATCCCATTTGGACTTCTGTGAGCGATATCACCTTTACGCGTTGTTTTTTCGGAGTAATTATGAATCAACCAATGAAACTATCTTTGGAACAGCAATTCAGCATCTGCTCATTTGCTACTCAGGTGCAAAATATGAGCCACGATCAAGCTAAAGATTTTTTAGTCAAGCTCTATGAGCAAATGGTCGTGCGCGAGGCAACTTATCAAGAGCTTCTTAAACACCAGTGGGGCTTAGATTCAGGTTCCACTATGGCATAGAGTCGTTCTAATGTCGCAGTGGGCGACCTCCTTCTCTTGCTTGGTTCCAAGGAGGAAAAGAGCTGGGGATGCCGGGGCGTCAACTTCGATAAGTAATTCTACAAGATTGGGCAAAAGTTCAATTCAGGAAATTAACTAAGAATGAGTAAACCTTGTCTACCGCATATCTGGTAGAGTCTAGACTAACTTTAGCATTGCACGCTAAACCCGTTCTTTGCTTTAGGCAAACTTGTTATTGTTTTGTCTACCGGGGGAATCACACCTGCATAAATTGACAATCTACTGGAATATCTGCACAGGAAGATTTAGAGATAATTTGGACATCACTGCTTTAGCAGCTAGTGATTTCACTCTTTATACATATAACTAGAAGTTACATCTTTATATATCTTTTGTTTATAAAACGTTACATTCTGGGAGCGACCACCTATAAAACACGTAACATAAAGAAATTATGCCTAGCTCGAAAGATCATATGGAGAATCTGTATCAATACTTTCCAGTTTTGTTATAATCTGAGGCTTAATCTTTTCGTACTCATTTTTGAGTAAACTTTTACTGATTTGCGGATCGGCAGAGGACATCAACGTATTGCTCATTGCGACCCACTCTTGCAATCGTTGCCGCTGGGCAGAAGCAACGCTAGAAAGTAAGATGTGGGTACAGCGATTTGGTGCTTCTCGTGCAAAGAATAAGAGGCGGTAGTAACCTGTGTGCTGTAGTAACCGAGCAGTTTCTTGACCAAGGCTAGTTTTAAGATCGAGGTAATAAGGCAACCATTTAGCGCCATGCTTGCGATTGTAGATGACAGTAATCCATAGCAGCATGGGATGGGGGATAGAGATGAAAAGAAATTGGTTATAGCGTGTACAAAGTAAACGTTTTTGAATTTCCTCTTGCGGTAGCATCACCCACAAAGCTGGTAAAACCTCCCCATTGGTATGAATGGGCTGGGGAAACACAATATCGGCAATTGGTTTATTTTTCGGCCAGGAAATGGCACGAGCGATTTCATCGTTTGACCATGATACCCGCAAATCGCCTTTGGTCTTTTGTTCAAGCTCGGTGCTAGCTGTAATAGTAGGAACTAGGGCATGGCTGACTTGCTGAATTTTGCGTGTATGCTCAGGCTTTTCTAAAGATGCTAAAACTCTGAGGATTTCAGTAATACTTTGGGGGCGATCGCATGCTCTTTTAGCTAGACAACTCATCACCAAATTTTCAATTTCTTTTGGTAGCTCTAATCCAGGCGCAGCCTCAGCAAAAGAACGTGGTTTTTGATAGTGATGTGTCTTATACCACGCACCAAAAGAGTGAGTTGGTGCCACCAGTGGCATTTTGCCTGTGAGCATCTCAAACATCATGACGCCCAAACTATAAATATCAGCACGGTTGTCTAATTCCTTACCCTCCATCTGTTCGGGAGAAGAATAAGCCAATGTCCCCAAATAAAATTTTGTATGGTCGCCATCAGATTGTAATAACTTAGCAATACCAAAATCTAGAACTTTGACCAATTCTCCAAAACTGGGATCTTGAATCACCAGCATATTGCTTGGCTTGACATCGCGATGAATAATTGGGCAAATAGTGCCATCAACCGGGATGCCATCATGGGCGCACTGTAACCCCAGGCTGAGTTGACGCGCCATACTGAGGAATCTTGCTAAAGGTAATCGTTGCTTGCGAATAATATTGTTCAGGCTTTGTCCTTGTAAGTATTCCATGACGTAGAACGGGGTGTTATTGTCATCTACGCCATAGTCCATAACTCGGACAATATGAATACTTTTTTGCCCTAGTAAAGCACAGGTTTTTGCTTCTCGCTCAAAGCGATCTTGCAATCGCATCTTTTCATTTTGGATTGATAGAGCCAGAAACTTAACCGCAACAGGTACACCTCCCAACAATGTATCTTTAGCACGATAAACCCGACCCATTGCTCCAGTACCGATTAACTCTTGGAGTTGGTAGCGTTTGCTGAGTAAGCGACCAATGTTGGGGTCTGACATAGAAAATTCGACTCCAAAAGCAGGTTGTAAATGTTTGGGAGGACAAGTGCATTGAAAAATTGTGGTGTAGTTTTAGTTTGCCCAATTTTGACTAATGCGCTATCACTCTTGGCATCTCCTCTTCTCTACAAGACGTTGCTTTGTTTTGGGAGAAGACAGCACTAGCTTGGCTACACGAAACCTTACCTGCCTTTGTAGGTTAACAAACCCTTAAATTCGCATTAGTCCACGGAGGTAAGCTTTGTTTGTGTAATAGTGAATTATATTCGCCCAATACTTTTAAAACATTTTCTGATTACCTAACAATCTTTTTAACCTTTCAGCTAAATATTACTCTGTAAGGATACATTTTTTATTGATAAAACCGTAATTGCCTAAGTGGTAGTTTTTCTTTTTGTCTGTTGGTTAGGATACATATCAAAACTTGATTTATTATTCATCACATAGTATTGAATTCGACGCTCGACAATCCTATTAAATCGGGACATAAAATCATAGAAGAAACCCGGATATTTCCTGATTTCTGCGAATGCTGTCAACCATTTTCCTTGTTTTATAGGTTCTACAACTTGAAGATAAGCTAGATTTTTCTTATAGACTGAAAGATTATAAGATAGAGCACGCATTAGAGCAGGATTGTTTTTCACAATGTCTTGTTGCATGAAAGAATTAGTAGCTTTGCAGTATTGATTTAGACGTGGTAATTGGCTTTGATATACAAGAGAACCAGGGCGTGAACGGTAGAAATAATAGGGTTTTGGTTCAATAAAAAAGCGAGCTCCTTTGATTAAGCATTTCATGTCAATCCAAAAATCTTGACCCATTCTAATTTCTTCATCGTACTCAATGCTGTTTTTAATCAGGAATTCTCGTTTGAATAGAGGCTTGCTTAAGCCAAGATGCAACCCTGGTTGCCCATAAACATCATTTTCTACAAAATAAACTATATCAACTTGGATAATTTTATCTATACGTTCTCCACTTTCTTGAATCAATGTACTCCAAGGAGATGTTGCACCATCTTTGATCAAATGAACATCATCAGCAATCATGTCTGCATTTGTTTTATTTGCTAGAGACACCAGCTTTTCCAATCTTTCGGGAGCATACCAATCATCTGAATCAAGTACAGCAATCCATTCTCCTTGGGCTGCTCTGAAGGCGCGATTACGTGCCGCCGCTGCTCCAAGATTTTGCTGATTAACTATTACTTTGAGACGTTGATCGGTGAAACTTTTAGCGACTTCTACAGTTTTATCACTTGAGCCATCATCGACCATGATAACTTCAATGTCAGTGAGTGTTTGCTCTAAGGCTGACTCTATTGCCTTCCCAATATAAGTTTCAGTATTGTAAGCAGGGATAATAACGGAGACTTTAGGATTCACGAAACTGAACTCCTGACTACATGGTTAGGTAAAATATTAAAATTCTGACCATAATTTATTTGATCATTGCTTTATTACTATACAACTCAGTAGGTCAGTGAGAATAAACGATGAGTGGTTAAAGTTGGGTAGGAGATATTAGGCGTTGGTAAACCAGTGCGTTGCCAGAGTTTTTTGAACGGCGGTTTTTGGCTTAGAAGAACAGCAAAGTGGTGAGGCAACACTGGCTTTAAGTTGACTGCCTCTCTAGGCTAGCTTCCATTGTGTTAGTTAAAAAATGACCAGCCAAGATACCACTACTGAGGTAATATGTATCTTGCGAAATTCGGTGTAGGGTTTCAAAGCCACTACGACGCTGACGATCGCCTAGTACCCAGTAACGCTGTACGATAGTATCCAGACCAATCCAGCCTTCGCCTTCAACCTGCCCCAAAATATTATGTTGTAGTAAAAAAGTATACTGACGCTCTCCATCATGCAACCGCCCCTTATATTGCAGAGAAATTTCAGAGCGATCGCTACCTGGAAATATCAGTTTTGTGGCCATAGTGAACCAATTATCTCGATTCCAAGCGACCAAGGTCATACCCTTGACGCTAATTGGCATACCATTACGTTCCAGCCAATTTCCTTCCATTGCCCAGCGTCCTGGTTCCAATAAAAAAGTATGAGCCACCTTTTATTCCCTGTCTTGCTCGAGTGCTGCCAAAACTACAGTTATAGCAGTGCTAAGTTACGAGTGCTGAGTTGCGAGTGAAGAATGCAAGAAATTTTTTATCTTGTTTATTGTTCTTGACTCAGGATTGACCTTGGTGAATTTCTCCCAAAAGTACTTCTTGAGGTGCACCTGTGGCTGTAGGTAAGTTGCCAGGAATACCCAAATGTCGCCAGTAGGCTAAAACTGCGAAAGCGATCGCTTCTTTAAAATCTGCACTCAAGCCGACTTCATCTGTTGTCGAGACTGGTATTGCTCCTAACAACAACTGTAACCTTTGTTTCAAATAAAGATTGCGACTACCACCACCACATAATAGTACTCGTTGTGGCATTTCTGGCAAAAAAGTGTGGTAACTATGAAAAATTGAAGCAGCTGTAAGTTCTGTGAGAGTTGCTAGTACGTCAGCAGGATTGAGTTGGTATGCTTGAGCATCTTTTAAACACTGATGCAAGTAAGTCACACCAAATAATTCGCGTCCAGTAGATTTGGGTGGCGGTAGATGAAAGTAGTCTTGGTTGAGCCATTGTTCTACTAATTGATGGCAAGGAGTACCACTTGCTGCCCAATTGCCATCTTCATCATAAGTTTTAGCACCAGCGCTTAAATGCTCCACCGCAAGATCCAACAGACTATTTCCTGGACCAGTATCCCAACCACGAATTTTTGAGAGCCAGTCACCATACCGAGGCGGAATATAAGCAACATTGCCAATACCACCAATGTTTTGAATACAACGCCCCTCCTGGGGATGACTGAGTAAATAAGCATCGACTCTAGGCACGAGAGGCGCACCATGACCACCAATAGCAATATCAGCAACACGGAAATTGCTCACAGTTGCAATGTTCGTAAGATGCGCAATTAATGCACCGCGCCCTAGTTGAAGACTGTAACCTAGTGGGGAGTAGGCAGTGCTTTTCTTCCCTATTCCCCTATCCGCAGGTGGTCGATGATAAACCGTCTGACCGTGGGAGCCAATGAGAGTGGCTGGCTGATGACCAATCTGAATATTTTGGGCGGCTTGGGCAAAGACTTGAGCGATCGCATCATCTATTTCTGCTAATTCTGCCATTGAGATGGCAACGCCTGCACCAACTGCTAATATTCTTTCTCTGAGTTCGGCTGGATAGGGATATGTTGCCCCAGCTACCAACTCAACTTTGAGATCCAATTCTGTGCCGGAAATCTCTACTAACGCAGTGTCTATGCCATCTACGGATGTGCCACTAATTAAACCAATAACGCGAGTAGGGACAACAGCTTTTTCAGTTGGATGCATTGATCGAGATTCTTTTGTTGATTGCAAGAGTTCAGTTTAATTCATGTTACTAGCTATGTCAAAACACTCAGGTTGCATAGTTGACTACAAAAGTAAAAGTCAATAGAGCGAGGGAAGAATGTCAAAACCAATAGCAATGGCTACGAGTTTATTTCTTTTTATCAGCAAACAAAGAATTTCAAACAGTTTTGTTTGTTATCTTGATTGAACCTTAATCAGGACAACATCCGAAGATACAAATTCTTGATATATAAGAGTTAACTTTACAAAATTTTTATCCTCTGACAAATAACAGATGGTATATCAACATTTTTGGCAAGTAAAACTACTTATTTATATTTAATTAAATACCAAAATATTGACCTAATTTAGAAATTTTCAAATAACTAGAAATCCAGTATTTTCATCCTATTTTTATTTTAAAAGACACTACATAATGATTCCAAGTCGGACAACGAACTTTTCAAAAATTAAAAATACAAAATTATGTATCTTACAAAAATTGCTTGTATCGCTGCTCTATCTCTATCTGCAATCTCCTCATTTATCTATGCAGGTTCTGCCCAGGCTATTTCCTTCCAAATAACCACTGGCATTGCAGGCCCTAATGGAGAAACTGACCAAGGTGCTTTTTCTGAGTTTACTCAACTTCCCGGTACGACAACTGTTAACTTCAATAATGGTCAAGCACCAACCACTGGTTTTGCTAAATACTCATTTGAGAACAACAGTGGAACCAGCAGTGTAAGGTCAGATGTATGGGCACCTGCTGGGGCAAATGGTGAGGTCAATAATGGTAAGTATTTGGCAGTTTTCAACGGCGATAAAGTCACAATTAACCTTGGAAATTCCCTCAATTATTTCGGTATTGACTGGGGAGCTATCAGTTCTGGTAACGTTTTTTCCTTCTACAATGGCAATACTCTGATCAAATCATTTACAACTGAAGATGTGAACCCAGTTGCTCCAATTCGTGCCTCACAGCATGGTGGTGAAGGCAATGGATACCTTCACTTCTACTCAGATAGTAAATACGATATTTTCAACAAGATTGTCATTACCCAAACAGGTGGTGGTGGATTTGAAAGTGACAACCATTCTTTCCATCTAGGAACTGACAAATTTACTGGTTTTGACCCCAAGTCTGTTCCTGAGCCTAGTATTACATTAGGTATGCTGGCTGTAGGTGGTATGTTTCTACGCAAGCGCAAGAACGAGAAGTTGCAAAGTGTAAGGCAATCGCATTAAATACATCAATCTTAGCTCAGTAAGATTTTGTCTACACTCTACATTTTAGCCTGTACAAGCATTTCACAACTCAGTTCATATTAAATACAAATCAGGGTGAGCTTACTTAGGTAAACTTGCCCTAATTTTTTTGCCATTTATAATCAAGCCTTCTTCTACGCTCAATGCTACGCGTAGCAAGCTGAGAAAAATTTTCTTTAACTAGACTTTTTGCGTGAAGCAAAAGCCCTCACCCTAAATCCCTCTCCCAAGCTTGGGAGAGGGACTTTGAAATTGGCTCCCATTGTCACAAAATTGGGAGAAGGGGTTGGGGGATGAAGGCAAATTTTACATTTGTGCAAGAGGTCTACTCAATACTGCTTAGACCTTAACCGAACTGTATTGAGAGTGAACTGTAATTCTGGCTCCTAACTTCTGCTATAGGTTGTTGCATGAATAAAATATACATGGATTAGTTTAGATATAATAATGACTCATTCTTTGTTGTCCTAACTGGAGAAATTAATGGGTCGCGCCAAAAAGGTTGTCCTGGCATATTCTGGCGGAGTGGATACCTCAGTTTGCATCCCCTACCTCAAACAGGAGTGGGGTGTGGAAGAGGTAATTACCCTAGCAGCAGACTTAGGTCAGGGAGATGAATTAGAGCCAATCAGAGAAAAAGCTTTGAAATCGGGTGCAAGTGAATCCCTGGTGGCGGATGTCAAAGACAGCTTCGTCAAAGATTACGCCTTTGGAGCGATTCAAGCCAACGCCCTTTATGAAAATCGTTATCCTCTAGGAACTGCTCTGGCTCGTCCACTGATTGCCAAGGTATTAGTAGAAACAGCCGAAAAATATGGTGCTGATGCGATCGCTCACGGTTGCACCGGCAAAGGCAACGATCAGGTTCGCTTTGATGTCTCTGTCACCGCCTTAAACCCCAACCTGAAGATCCTCGCACCAGCCAGAGAATGGGGAATGAGTCGTGAGGAAACGATCGCTTATGGGGAAAAGTTTGGTATTCCTTCACCAGTCAAAAAATCTTCCCCCTATAGTATTGACAAGAATTTGCTTGGTCGTAGTATTGAAGCTGGTTTACTCGAAGATCCGTTATTTGAGCCACCAGAAGAAATTTATGAGATGACCAAAGCGATCGTTCACACTCCCAACGAGCCAGAGTACATCGAAATTGGTTTCCACGGTGGTATGCCCACAACCCTCAACGGCATACCCAAAAAGCCTGTTGAGCTAATTGAAGAACTCAATCAGGCAGTAGGAAATCACGGCATCGGACGGATCGATATGATTGAAAACCGTCTGGTGGGGATCAAATCGCGGGAAATCTACGAATCACCTGCGATGTTGGTGCTAATTCAGGCACATAGAGATTTAGAAAGCTTGACTTTAACGGCAGATGTTACCCATTACAAGCGTGGGATTGAAGAAACTTACAGCCAAATAGTTTACAACGGTTTATGGTACAGTCCACTCAAAGTTGCACTTGATGCCTTTATTCAAAAGACACAAGAGCAAGTTTCTGGAACTGTGCGAGTCAAGTTGTTCAAAGGCAACTCTACGATAGTTGGGCGTTCGAGCGATAATTCCCTCTATACTCCCGATTTGGCAACCTACGGAGCCGAAGATAAATTTGACCATAAAGCCGCTGAAGGCTTTATATACGTTTGGGGACTACCGACTCGCATTTGGTCAAAGCAGATTAGGGGTTAAGAGTTAGGAGTTAGGAGTTAAGAGTTAAAAAAGCAAAATACAAAAGTAAAAGTTAAAAAAATTCACTTTTTACTTTACTCTTCACTCCTCACTCCTCACTTCTCACTTCTCACTTCTCACTTAGTTTATGCTTGACTACTCTTCTGCTGCACCTTTAACCTGGCGAGATTCCAGCCACAGGGGCACAATAATTAAACCAGCGAGGATTAGTAACGCTGCGATCGCAAATTGACCCACCCAAGCAACCAATTGTTCTAAAGAGACAATTTTGCCAGCAAAAAAAGCTAATGTCACCATCAAACTAGCCCAAGCAACTGCTCCTAGCAAGTTGTATAAAAAGAATTTTCCAAAGGGCATTTCAGCTATACCAGCTAGTGGTGCAGCAAAAACTCGTAATAATGCCAAAAAACGCCCAAAAAACACCGCTTTAGCAGCATTTTGACTAAATTGGTCTTTAATACTCAGCAGACGCACTTCAGAAATCCGAAATATGCTGCCAACTTTTACCAGAAAAGCCCAACCGCTAACTCTACCAATCCAATAGCCACAAGTGCCACCAATGACAGCACCCATGATTGCGTCACCGAGAACCAGCCAGAAATTTAGTTCATCGCTGCCAGCTAAAAACCCGCCCACTAAGGTCACGGTTTCACCAGGAAGGGGAATGCCTAAATTTTCTAGCAAAATTCCGAAAAAAATCGCCCAATACCCGTAATTATGAGCAACTTCCTGGATATTTTCTAGTGAAATCAGCTCTAAAGACATTCCGCACCGCCGTCTTTACAAATTTTTACTTTTACTATATCTTTGCTTGTTTTTGGGTGGGGTGTCAATCAAATTAATACATAGAGTCATTAAGTCATTAGTTTAATACTGACTAATCTATAGATTTTAGTCTATGGTAATTGTTAACTTTTCACTGTTAATTATACAATTTTTGTAATTACTACCACATATTCATAATTTATTAAAAAAAGATTAAAAATTTTATAGAAAATTTATAAATATCCGTTTAAATTGTGAAAATTTTGTAAAAGATACGGTTGATACCGAAATTGTTAGGCGCTTATGCCTATATTGATGAAAGTTATCACAAATTATACGACATGAATACTGAAATAAGCTCTTTCAACCGTATGACTGCAATTGCCCAAATATCTGGGTAAAAGAGTCATTTCACTGTCGTTGAAAGAGAAGATGTATTGATGTCTTTTTCAATTTTTTGTCAAGTGTTCCAATTACCCTGTTAAATTCATGGCTTTCACACAAGAACTTCAAGTGATTTTGTTTAAACCCCAAGGAAGCATAGACTTGGAAGGCGGTAAGGCTTTAAGCGAACAGATGGCTGGAGTCGTCCCTCAAGCTTATCAACTCTGGGTCATCGACCTAGCAGAAGTTAACTTTATGGACAGCTCTGGATTAGTTCCTTTAGTAAAAGGCTTAAAAGCTGCACGTCAGAGTGGTTGCCGCTTGGTTCTATGCAATGTACAAGCTCCTGTACGGTTGATTTTGGAACTTACCCAACTCGATACAGTGTTTGAAATTTTTCACACTTACCAAGATATTTTTACCACCGTCAAAGATAACAGTCTGGTGCTAGCAGACTAACTAATAAATCTACCTATAGAAGGATGGCGGAGTCAAGCAATATTTGCATTTTTTCACATTCTTTTAAAATAACAGTCTGGTGCTAGCAGGCTGATATTCTTTCTTGTCTAGAGAAGAATGTTGAGGGAAACTCATGGCTTTGAGCTAGGCAGTATAAATTACAGATGAATGAATCTGCTTATTGGATAATCATCTACCTAAAGCAGTAAAGTTCAGAAATGACTAAAATTGGTCAAAGCAAATGCAACTGTTTGTGATACTCCCCAGCCTTTTAAAGACAGGGTTTTTCAAATTACTCTAAACTAATTGTTTTATATACTGCGTAACTAGTGAAAGGAAGCAGGAGGTAAGAAGGTTAGAATATCAGCTTTTACGTTATTTCTAACTCTATATTTATTTTTGCCTTGAGCTACTACTTGGATACCTCCAAGACGCTTTTATGCACCAATTTCCTACCTCTTAGATTCCACCATAATGGTAACTTTAGGCATTCTGGGGAGTCGAAATATTAGTTTGTTCGGATGCTGGGCGGGGAAAATTTGGTAAATCAATACCGCTGTGACTAGCATTGCGAGTTTTGAGTGCTAAACGGTAACTCACACTTTGCAGTTCTGCTTGCAGTTGGCGGTTTTCCCGTTGTAGCATTGCTACCTTTTCTCTCACTGGCGTCATCCGCTCCTCAAACTTCCGACGGTAAATTTGAGGCAACTCTTGTACTACTTGCTCCAACATCCGAGTGCGATCGGTAAGTTCTTGAACTGACTGTCGCAATTGATAAATTTCGGAGTCACGAGTTGTAATTTGCTCTTGGTAGAACGCCACCTGCTGTTCTACAGCTTGGAGTTGTTCTTGTAAAGCGTGTAACTGGGTCAGATCGCGCTCAAATTCCGGCTGCTGGGGCATAAAACTAGTGTTACCCTTTACCAGCCGGAAGAGTTCTTGAGATAGTTGTTGCACTAATTGATCGCGAAGTTGCAACTCCTGGCGTAGCTGCGATACTTCCGTCGAGAGAACTTGAATATTAGGTGTATCAGATTGGCTCACAGTAGCTTAAAGCTCCCATTCAGAATCTTGTCCACTTTTAGGTATAACTGCGGGAGTACTACCTTTGGCAAGTATTTGTTAATTTAGCATTCCCAAAGAAGTCACGAAAAAAGAAAAAAACAAAATTTTATTGAATGGGAGTAGGGATTAGACATTTAGTTTCTTCCCTAGTCTCTAGTTACTAGCTAGTCCCCAATCCTCAGTCTCTTAGACTGTTGCAGGTGTTGCAGCTACCTTAGTGGGCTTTTCTTTTTCCTCTTTAGGGGGTTTTTCTTCTTCAATGTCCTGCTTAATTGTTAAATAGCGAATCACTTCTTCACTCAAACGCATGGCGCGTTCAAAGGGGGCGATCGCAGTTGCAGGCGCACTGTAGTTTAATTGGATGTAGATACCATCCCGGTGTTTTTTGATTTCGTAAGCCAGACGGCGCTTACCACGATTTTGAATTTGGATCTCTTCAGCGCCTTGATCGCGAAGCAAATTCTGATATTTTGTAACTGCTTGCTCTACCTGTTCCTCTCCGAGGTCAGGACGGAGGATGTACATTGTTTCGTAATTTGTAGTCATATTTTTCAGTTTCCTCGTGGACAAAAGTGGCTGCTGATATTAATTTATACCTAAATTTTATTCAAAATTCCAGTATTAATCAACATCTGAAGCAACAAGGAACTATAATCTTACCAGTTTTCAATTTTGTTTCATTAGCCAAATCGCCTAAGTTTGGATTTTTTGGATGTCCCTAATCAAAACTAGGTTGGGAGGCAACCCCGATATTTCTTTCACAAGATCGATCGAGCTATCAGCTTCGCTAAGGGGTACCTTTCTTTAAGGGCATCTTATAGCGATCGCTTTTTTGCTCAAGGCTCAATCGGTTGGCTAAACAGCTAACTGACGATTGCTACCTACTTACAGCAACTAAAAAGCAGAAAAAAGGTATTTATCAAGGTTATGGCGCAGCGCTACGTGCGAATTCAAAATCCAGAAGGACAGATTTACTATGGGTTACTACAGCTATCCCTGAATGTGCAGGTGCTAGATGCTCCACCCTGGTTACATGGACAACCCACTGATTTAACTTTGACACCAGAAAATTACCAAATTCTGGCTCCCTGCGCTCCCTCAAAAATTGTGGCGGTGGGTAAGAATTATGCAGATCATGCAGCCGAAATGGGAACTCCAGTACCTTCTGAGCCATTAATCTTTCTTAAGCCACCTACGTCGATTATTCCATCTGAGAGGGAAATTAAGTATCCTCCCCAGTCACATAGAGTTGACTACGAAGGAGAGTTAGCTTTAGTGATTGGCGATTATGCCTTTGAATGTACGCCAGAGGTAGCCCAAACCAAAATTTGGGGCTACACCATCGCCAATGACGTAACGGCGCGGGATTTACAAAAACAAGATGGTCAATGGACGCGAGCCAAAGGTTTTGATACTTTTTGTCCCTTGGGGCCTTGGATTGTCCGGGAATTAAATCCAGGAGCAAGATTGCAGACTTTTGTAAATGACGACGCTAATCCAGCCCAATCTGCCTGTATCGATCAGATGGTATTTTCCCCCGATGTTTTAGTTTCCTATATCAGTCAGGTGATGACGCTACTCCCTGGTGATTTGGTGCTTACAGGTACGCCGGAGGGTGTAAGTGCTTTGCATCCAGGCGATCGCGTCCGCGTAGAAATTGAAGGTATCGGTCGCCTGGAAAACACCGTAGCGTCCCGTTAACTTCTAACGCACTTGCATATACACTGCATCGGAAATCGCTGGAATTTCTGCATAACGCCCGCTCACAGACTGGATGACTGAATATGCGACTGCTCCCACTATGCCGATAAAAATGGTTGTGGATAGGGTTTGGATTGCAAAACCACCAGAGGGAACTAGTCCCACAACATCAGTTAGGATGCTAAACAAAAAGATAATGATGTCCAAAAGGATTGCTTGCATGGTGTTGAAACGAATAAAGTGACTAATTTTTTCGTTTCTTACTACCAGCAAAAATAAAGCAAAGAAAATAATCATTCCTGCATAACGCACGCCGTAGTAAATTCTCAACAATGGCAGAAGCGGCAGAAACAGTAGTTGTAATGGTGGAAACTCTGAGAGCAAATATCTACCAAATACAAAAACTTCAATTAGAGGAAGCAAATAAGGCAAGGAAGCAAAAATCCGATCTGAAACTGTTGTAGACCCGCGCCAAGACATTATGCGTTCTCCTGTGGTTAAATTTTAATAGTTACTTGAGCTTAGGATAACGCAGTTGCTAGGTCTTGCTGATAAATTCAACTATTCTATATGGGCGATGCGAAAGCCCATCATGCACTCATACTGGTCTGGCTGTTGTTGAGTAAGTTTGCGAATGGCTTGGCCACAGCGCAGTTGACCCCCACGCCAACGGGGTTGACCGCTCCCGTCAGCGAGTAAACAAGACTGGCAAACTTGCTCAGGGGCAAGGATTTGCTCGTCCATTAAAATGACTAGCATCGAATCCCTCCTGTAAATCCTCATTGTCAACCCACATTTAACTCCGGGGAAGACGTGTTTTGTAGCGCTTCAAAGAGCCACTTCAGATAGATTGGATGCGTTTTGCGTGGTTAAGTGTTGTAATTTGCAATCTCGCTTTGCGCCTAACTTGGGCGATCGCAGAGGACACTTAAGAACCACATCCTACTTCTTTGCAGCAAAAATGTGGGCAATTACAATTCAATAACAATTCTCAAGTGAATTTAAATTTATTGTACGTTGTGTCTATTGCAAAATGGGAATTTTAGTAAAAAATAATACAAAAATTTTTGCACTAAGTTGAGCAAAGACAACTAACGGTATCTATTGCATCCCTGTTAATTTAGCACTAGGATATGTCAAACTTAATATTCAGAAAACAACAAAAGCTTTACGCACAAGCAACACGGCGACTTATTGAAATTCCCTTGAGGTAAGTAGTTAAAGTGTGAGAAGTCAAGTCAGTAAAATTGAGTTAACTTGATAGCCATTTAAGTGAGGCATTTCTAAAATACTGAGGTAAACTTGCAAGCAAGTTAATACACAATATTACTCAGCGGCTCGTCGGTCTGGGCATCACTTACAATGGAACACTGGCAATTTCTGATACAGAAACAAGGCGCTCGCTCGTGGCATATCCTAGAATCGCCAAATTTGGAAATTTTGGAAGGGCAGTATAGAGTTTTGGCTCGTTCTAACCTTCTTAATACAGACGTGGAAGTGCGGGTAACTCACTCTTCAACTGAGGAAGTTCAACCAACGCGGCGAATTTTCAAGCGATCGCGTCGCACTAATTCAGAAGGCATAATGGCGGTAATTCCTTTTACCTACTTCCAACCGGGAGTTTGGGAGTTGCGGTGTTCCGGCGATTTGATGTCGGATCTGCTCGGTAAATCTTGGCAATACAGCGTGCAAGTGCAAGTCTTTTCGTTGTTAGCAGAAAGAGAGCCGAGGAAAAATTTAGACTCAAGTTCACCCGATGATCGCCTAGATACTGTTTCTGAAAACTTGGAATCTAATGCCCCAGCAGAAACTGCAATTACGTTATTTACGTTTGAGAAAGCGATCGCAGTTTCTGAAGGACTGGCAATTACTACAGATGGCAACCTCACTGTT